>JAMPEO010000011.1 GCA_023665105.1 Candidatus Gastranaerophilales bacterium
TAAATCTATGCAAGAATCAACATATTTAATATGCATATCTAACAATGCTTTGTTTAATGTTCGTTTTGATTTGTCTTCCCAAGGATTGAACATTCTAATATCTAGCCATCCTTCAGGAGTTTCTGCTTCACCTTTTTTGTTAATTGCCATAAGTTCAGGATGTGCATTAAACATATCAACAGATGCACAGCTTGGTAAGTCTAACATAACTTTAATGTCACGTTTATGACATTCGTTAATGAATGCTTTCATTTGCTCTTGAGGAGAACGTGAATCATTAGGATCTACTAAATCAGGATCAATAGCAATTTGTCCGTCATCTTCAATATACTTTAACGGTGCATATAATGAACCTGCTGTACCCATAGCCTTGTTTTTTCCGGTAGGGTGAATAGGAAGAATATGGAATGTATTAAAGCCTTCTGCTTTAATTTCGTCAAGTCTGTTTATTGCACTTAAGAATGTTCCGGGTTTTTCACCGTCACCTCTTTTGATAAGTTCGTCACCATTTTTGTCTTCTGCTGTGAATATTCTAGGAACAATAGCTAGCATTACTGCTTGATTGTTGCGGAACATAGATCTAAGGTTGTTTTTATAGTTAACAGGTTCAGAACCTACTCCTGAAACTTTTTCAGGTTTGTTAACGGATGGAATATTTATTTTTGCTTGATTTTCAAGATATTTGTTAATTAAATCTGATTGAGTTTGATCAATGGCAGCTTTAGCTGCTTCTTGTTTTGGAGAAGTTTTAGCTGTGTTTAACCTAATATTTGCTATATTATTTTGACCTATGTTATGAATATCTGTCATTTATGTCCACCTATGCTTTAATGTCAGGGTCTTTTTTCCCGAAGAAGAATTGTGCACCTACTGTAACTCCGAATGTTGCAGCAAGGATTGGAGCGAATACCTTCATCCATTGTTTAGAATTATTCTTTTGTTTAAGAGTATCGAAAAGTAGTTCGGATGGAGCTTTGCCTAATAAATCAAATCTCTTAGATGCTCTTGCATCAGATGCTCCAACACCACCATCTGTAACGATATGTTCAGAACCTTCTATAATAGCACGCTTGATTGTACCAAAGCTGTTATATAGTTGATTCATATGTTCTTTTAGTTTTTGTCCAAGAGCTTTTCTGTCTGTGCCTTCGAATACTCTTCTAGGAGTTTCTCCGTTTACTTTAACATTGTTTAGTGTCGTAATAGACTCTTCTGTTGCTGATGCCCAAGCTTGATCCCAACCTTCAGCATTGTTTGGTCTGAATACTGACCACATCAATGTTTTAAAGAAGTCTTTGTTGTTATGAACACCAAGTTTATTATAGAATTGATTTGTGTGAGCGTCAAGCAACATGTCTTTTCCACGTTTAATCAATTCTTTATTTGTTTCTGCATTATCAGTAAATCCGTATTTTTTATGAATACTTGCAACATCTGCACCATTTGCAATTTCTTGTTCGTATTGGCTTGCTCTGCCAAAGAAATCGATGGTTTGAAGAAGTCTCATATAAGAACTGTGTACACCTTCAATTCTTGAATGTAGTCTTTCTACTTTTGAATTTTTCAAAGAACCTACTTCAATTCCATCAAGAGCAGAACTTCTTGAACCTACCATTTTTTGTTTCATTTCTCTGAAACCGTGTCTTTCAAGAGCATTACCTGCTTCTGTACAGTTTGTTTTAATACCGGTTTCGATTTTATCCATCATTCTGCCGGTTTGACCTTCATTAGGAGAATCAATCTTTTCGTCAAGTTCAACCATTGCTTGTGCTAAAGATTCTAATAACTTAGTTCTGCCTTCTGTTGTTGCACAAGCTTGTTCAAGTTTTGTTCTTATTAGTTCTTGAGTTAAGTTTTTATTTTTACTTGCGGTTGAAATTTCTTTATCTGTAATACCAAGTTCTTTTACTAATACATTGGTAACTTTTTCCCAGTTATTTGCAACGATTGTTTCATTTGCCTTTTCAACCTTAAAGTGTGCACCTTTTGTAAGTACTTCATCTACAGCTCTGTATCTGCGTAAATGTTCTGCTGTTTCTGTTAATGTTTCAGCTACGTTATCGCTTAATACGTAACCTCTGTTTGCTTCAGATGTTTTTATTAGTTTACTTACTGATGCGTATATTTTCTTATGTTTTGGACCTCTTTGAGCATTTTCTGTGAATAGTTTAGAAATAGATTCTCTTACATATTCTTCTCTACCGTCACTAATAGCTAAGTTACCTTCATAGAAACTTTTAGCGATAGCTTCTGATTCAGCTTTTAATCTTGCATCAATTTGTCCCTTTAAACCTTTATCACTTCTTTCCAAGTCAGACATACCAGGAATAAAGTCTTCTGATGGATTAGAATTATTTACTTTCATTACGATAGACTGAATATTATGAGCAAGTCTATCAACCGGTGACATACCTTTTGTAGCTTCTGTTTCAGCAAAGAATTCAATAGTATCTAATTCTTTGCATTTAAAGTTTGTTGCAACTGTGTTGAAACCGGTTTTATCAACTATATCAATACCTACTGTTGTAAGCATATCTCTTACAGCACCTCGAATGATACCTTCAGAAGCAGCTTTTTGAAGTTTTTCTGCAGGAAGTTTTGCTGCTAATTCTGCATCTTGTGCTAATATTGTCGAATGAATAGAGTTAGCTAAATTTTCTGCACTGCTAGCATTTGCAAGATATCTTTCACCTCCAATTAGGTTTGTAATATCTTCTCTTGCAGCGTCTTTCATTTCTGCATCAAAGCCTGCAGCAAGAGTATCAGCTAATGCAACAACATCTTCTCTTTGTATGATCTTGCCTTTAAGGTGACCCAGCATTTCTGTTATAGGTCCAGGCTTCAATGTCTTATCTTTTGCAGGTTTTATTTTTAATACATTTTGTTCATATTTTAATTTATCATCACTATTTAATGTTCCGGATAAGTATGCAGAAACATTATCTATTGATTCATTAACTTTTTTATTACTATATTTTTCTGCTAAAGGAGTTATGAATTTTTCAGCTTGGTTACAAGCAAGGGCTGTCATGATTGGTGTTGCGATACCAGCTGTTAGCATCCACATTGTGTTATTTTGAACACAAATCTTTCTCATATTATCTTGGATTGCTTCGTGTCTATTAGGCATATCACGTCTAATACCTAATCTGTCGCCTATTACGTCAAGATTTTCACTCTTTTTGTCGCCTTTATATAAATCAAATGGCATATAGTTAGGGTCTAATCCAACTTCTTTCTTTCTTCCTTGATCGTCAATATATTGTTTTCTGTAATTGAATCCATGAATTATTCTTGCAGGAATTTCAAGTGCGATTTTTGGCCATAAAGCCATTGAAGCTAAGAATGCACCAAATCCTACAAATTCCATAGCTTTTGTTTTCGGAGTTGATTTCTTTGTCATTAAGTATGTTGCTATTGCTAAACCACCTATTTTTAATCCTAAGTCATTTAATTTACCTAATTGGTGGTCATTAGCTTTTCCTCTAGCTCCATCTGCTAATGCTTTAGTTGTATAAACACTATCTCTAATGAATTCTTTTGGGGCATGCAACAAACTGTTATTTACAAGATGACCTTTCCCGTCTAAAGGTTTTACAAGTTTATCTGTTTCAATGTCAAAAGAGTCCATTGTAGCACTTACGTTTGGCATTTGAAAATAACTTTTACCGCTCTTAGGGGTTTGCTTTTGGGGTTGAGCGTTAGTTTGATTGCTTAAATAATTGTGAATCAAATTGTTTCCCATAATCTACTGTACCGTAACCTTTTCCTTTTTATCAAAAACGTTTTTGTTTTGACCAACAGCTGTTCTTGCACCATAAATAGTGTTTGCAACACCAAGTACTGTTGTCAATGCTGCAGTTGCAAGTAATGCCTTGCCTGCGTGCTTATTAAATCCTGTTTCACCGGCAGGACCATGATATAATTCTTTGGATGCTCTTACGAAGTTACGACCAAAACTTCCTGCTATTCTCCAAATATTTTTTGCTGTATTAACGGTTTTACCTGCTGCTTTTTGTATGAAGTTTGCATCAGGAGATGATGGTTTATATTTATCCCAATTTTGTTTTGAAGCGGCTCTAAAGAAGTTATTCCAAGAATCTTGTGTTGCCAATCCTACTCCGACAGCTGCCCATAAGAAAGAAGAAAGACTTTTTGCGGTATTTGAACGAGAAATAACATCTTTTATAATAGGTTTTACTTCTGTGTCAGAAGCCGGAAGGTCTTCGCCGAGTCCGTTTTTCTTTGCAATCTTATCAAATCGATAATTGTGTGGTTTACCCTCTCTATCGCCATACATAACATCATATCTTGGGAAATCGTGGCTTTCCATTACTTTATGTTGTTCGTATTCATGAATCGGATGCTTTAAATTAAGTTTTGGATCTGAATAAACATGTCTTTCATAAGACATTTCTGTGTCTATACCTGTAGCCCATTTTACCGGTGTTGAAATTAGCGATTTTGACAGGGTTTTTGCTATACCATAAAATACAACACCAAGTGCCATTTTATTGCCATATTTTTTAGCAAATTTAGATGCGGTATTATCAAACCCTTTAACAGTGTTGAATAATGCAATGAGTGTCGCACTACCAACCAAATATGGTACTGTTCCCATAGATAAAAATTCATAGAAATTAGATTTCTTGCTGCCAGTAAGACCTTTTGCCGGATATTCAGTAAATGCACTAGTTGTCTTTTGATAACTAGCCATCATTTTGTTTTTTAACGTATTTGGCTTTAATGTAACCTCTTCTTTTAAATCGGGATTTTTTGTATTATTGCTAATAGGTGCAGATGCCATATTAGACTGTGAAACACTAATTGTCATGAATACTTAACTCCGAATTGCCATTACGTCTTACTAACTTATATATATAAACATTGCTAAATTTGTATTTTTGCTACTAAAATATACAAAATTTTACAAATGTTAACAGTGATTAAACACACATAGAATGCTTGGTTTTCCAGTTATTCTACCATAAAATACACATGACAAAGTTCACTTTTTGTAAAATTTTACATGTCTTAAACTTTTAACTTTTCTATTGTAAATATTGTTGAATTTTCTTTTTATTTTTATCGCTTGTGCTAAAATTAATATTGTGAGGAATGATATTTATACTAAAAAAGAAAAACAGGTAAAAACCTGTAACAGGAGAATGGGGCATATACAAGTCTTTATGGCTATATTCGGCTTATGCCTTATTTGTTATTTATTCTTTATACAAGTTATAGATTTAAGACATTACAGAGCAAAGGCAAAAAGACAATATAGTCATAGTAATATTGTTATGCGTGGTGATATTTTTGACCGTAATGGTATAAAACTTGCTACTGACACAGTTTATTATGACGTGTATGCCAGGCCTAAAGACTTTAATGACAAAGTTCATACAAAAGAAGAATTAGCAACTTTATTATCACCAATATTAAATATACAGTCAGCTGTTTTATTGAAAAAACTTCAACAGCCGAGTGCTAACGTAATTCTTCTTAAAAAGGGTATTTCCAGAGAACAACATGATGCGATAGCAAAACTTAATTTAATGGAAATTCCTATGGATAAAAAAACAACACGTGTTTATCCACAAGGGTGTTTGGCCTCTCATGTATTGGGCTATTATAACCATGATGCAGGAGATTCTGGAGAAGGTATTTCTGCAGGTATTGAATATACTGCTAAAGAAACATTAGAAAAAACTCCACCAATGAAATCTGTTGAAAAAACTCCATCCGGTAATGTTATATATAATTTTTCAACTGATCCGTTAGCTGTTGTTGAACCTCAAAAAGGTGAGAGTGTTACTCTTACTATTGATACTGCAATTCAGCATATATGTGAAAAAGAACTTTATAAAGCTATTAGTAAGCACCGTGCAAAACGTGGGGCTGTTATAGTTATGAATCCTAAAAATGGTGAAATATTAGCTTATGCAGTATATCCGTTCTATAATCCAAATAATTATAAGAATGCAACTATGATTCAAATGAAGAACTGGACGTTGACAGATATTTTCCCTCCGGGTTCTACATTTAAAACTATAACTATTGCAACAGCAATGGAATTAGAAAAAATAAACAGAAAATCAGTTATATATGATCCGGGCAAAATGAAAATTGACCGTTGGACTATTGAAAACCATGATTATAAACAAAAAGGTGCTCCGGGAAATATCTCTCTTGTTAAATTATTTGAACATTCGAGTAACTGTGCATCTGTAAAGATTGCAATGATGATGACAGCAAGTGAGTATTATAATGTGCTAAAACGCTTTGGTTTTGGTTCTAAGACAGGGATAGATTTACCTGGAGAATCTATTGGTTTGCTTAGACGTCCAAGCTCTTGGAATATTTCTGATAAAGCTGCGATGAGTTATGGTTATGGTGCATCAGTTACTGCTATTCAAATGGTATCAGCAGTTGCTGCGATTGCTAATGACGGCGTCAGAGTTACTCCTCATGTAATCAAATACTCTCAAGAAGATTATGAAAAGAAAATTCATCACGTAAGAGTTATGTCTGTTGAACATGCAAAGACTGTTACTGATTTATTAAGACAAAGTATTGAAATTGGTAAATCACCACTGAAACTAAATGATTATTATGTAGCTGCAAAAACAGGTACATCTCGTAAACCGAAAGAAGATGGAATTGGTTATACAGGAAATTGCTATACTTCTACAATAGGTTATTTGCCAGCGACTAATCCTCAAGTTTTGATTTATGTTGTTGTTGACTCGGCTCAGGGTGGTGAAGTTTGGGGTAGTACTGTTGCCGGTCCTATTTTCCACGCTGTAGCATCTCAAGTAGCAAGTATTATGAATCTTATACCAGATAAACATTCATAGAAAGGAACATTTTATGGAATTAAGTAAATTAGTTGAAAATATCAATATAAAAGAGAAAATTAATTTTGAACCAACTCTTTATGTAAAAGGAATCTCTTATAATTCTAAAACAGTTAAGTCTGGCGATATATTTGTATGTCTTAGGGGTGAACATGTAGACGGACATAATTTTGCAGCTGATGCTGTTCAAGCTGGTGCTGTTGCGGTTATGTGTGAAACCGGTCTTGAATTAGATGTTCCGCAAGTTATTGTTGCTTCTACCGAACAGTCTATTGCTCCTTTGGCAGATAATTTTTATAACTCTCCATCTAAAGATATCAATTTAATTGGTGTTACAGGAACTAATGGTAAAACAACTGTAACTCACCTTATACAACGAATTATTGAATCGTCTTCTGAGAAATGTGCATTGATTGGTACTTTGGGTTATAAGTTGTCTTCTGATGGGGAATATAAAGAAGCAAAACATACAACTCCACAGGCACCTGAACTTCAAAAGACATTAACTTTGATAAAAGATGAAGCTAAAATAAAGTATGTTTCTATGGAAGTAAGTTCGCACGCACTTGTTCAAAATCGTGTTGGCGGATGCCAATATAATTGTGCTGTATTCACTAACTTAACACAAGATCACTTAGATTATCACGTGACTATGGATAGATATTTCGATGCTAAAGCATTGTTGTTTAAACGTCTTGGAGATGGTGATAAGGCTGTTATAAATGTTGATGACAGTTATGCAGAACGCTTTATTTCTGTTCTTGATAAGAATGTGAAATTGTATACTTACGGTATTAAAAAGGATGCTGATATTAAGGCAGAAAATATTTCATTCTCTCCAAGTGGTGCTTCTTTTGATTGTGTTACACCTGTTGGTAAATTTGAAATTAAATTATCAATGAATGGTATGTTTAGTGTCTATAATGTTATGGCTGCTCTTACAACTGCGTATGCTTATGGATTTGATCTAGAAACTGCAATAAAAGCGTTGGAACCATTAAAAGGTGTTGCCGGAAGATTTGAGATTGTAGTACATCATCCATTGGTTATTGTTGATTATGCACATACTCCTGACGGATTAAAAAATGTTCTTAATGCGGCAAGAGAAATTACTTCGCAAGATAGTAAATTGGTTTGTGTATTTGGTTGCGGCGGTGACAGAGATGCAACTAAGCGTCCTAAAATGGGGGCTATTGCTGAAGAATTATCAGATAGAGTAATTGTTACAAGTGATAATCCTCGTAGTGAAGATCCGCAGCAAATTATTACTGATATTCTGGCAGGATTTAAATCTGTTAATGATGTAGTAGTTGAAGCAGACAGGGGTAAAGCTATTGAGTATATTAAAGAAGTTGCTCAAGGTAATGATGTAGTTGTTATTGCCGGTAAAGGTCATGAGGATTATCAAATCTTGGCAGATAAAACAATTCATTTTGATGATAGAGAAGAAGCAAGAAAAGTTTTTGCTGTTTAGGGTAAATTTATGAAAACTAAATTGATAATTGAACAGCATATTCACGGTGCTTTTGGGGTTGATTTTAATAAAGCAGATGTTGATGAAGTTTTATATGTAGCTAAAAAGTTACTTAAACATGGTGTTGGAGGTTTTTTCCCTACACTTGTTACTGATAGTGTTGATAATATAAAACGTCAAATAAATATTATAAAAGAAGCTGCTAATCAACAAACTAAAGAGTCTGCAAATATATTAGGAATTCACCTTGAAGGTATTTTTATCAATAAAAATAAAAAGGGAATTCATAATGAAAAACATTTTTTACCATTAACTATTGAAAATTATAAATTGGTAGAAGATGAATTTATTAGAATTATAACTTTAGCTCCGGAACTGGATGTTGATTTGTTAGATTATCTAAAAACTAAAAATGTAAAAATTCAGGCAGGTCATTGTGAAGGTGCTATTCTTGAAAAATGTGAGGGTGTAACGCATTTATTCAATGCTATGAAAGGTATTTCTCATAGAGATTCTTCAACGGCATTGTCTGCCTTAATTACAGGGGATATTTATACAGAAATTATTGCAGATGGCGTTCATTTGAGTGATGAGATTCTTAACCTTGTTTTTAGAACAAAATATGCTGATAAAATACTTTTGATTAGTGATGCATTGCCTATAACATATAGCGATTTAACTGAAACTGTTTTTGCAGATGAAATAATTTATTATGATGGTGTAAAGGCTACTTCTGAAGCTGGTACTATTGCCGGAAGTACAACATTAGTTAGTAAAATTATACCTTTATTAGCATCTAAAAATATGTTTAACAGACAATTTATAAAAAATCTATATCAGTATCATGATATTGATATAGATGGTGAAATCGAATGGGATGATGATTTTAATATTTTATCAATAGAAAAAGACGGGATGAAAATAATATAATGCGTAGTGATGAAATTAAAAAGGGTATTGCAAGAGCACCTCATAGGAGTTTACTCTATTCAACTGGTATAACTCCTAAAAATATAGGTAAACCTTTTATCGGAATAGCAAGTTCTTTTACAGATTTGGTTCCTGGACATATCGGGATGAGAGATTTGGAACGTCAAATTGAAAAAGGAATTCATTCGGCAGGTGGTAATGCGTTTATTTTTGGTGTTCCTGTTGTTTGTGATGGGATTGCAATGGGACATAACGGAATGCGATATTCTTTACCATCAAGAGAATTGATAGCAGATTGTATTGAAACAGCTGCAAATGCTCATCAGCTTGATGGTTTGGTTTTACTTACTAATTGTGATAAGGTTACCCCTGCAATGCTTATTGCTGCTGCACGTTTGAATATTCCTTCTATTATTGTTACAGCAGGACCAATGCTGGATGGTGAATGTAAATGCGATAAACTTACAATGATAAAAGGTACATTTGAAGGTATTGGCAGATATCGTGCAGGTGAAATAACAGAAGACGAGTTAGAAGAGTTAGAATTAAAATCTTGTCCTACAGCGGGATCTTGTCAAGGTATGTATACTGCTAATACTATGGCTTGTTTAACAGAAGTTATAGGTATGAGTTTGCCTGAATGTGCAACTGCATCTGCTGTTTCTTCTCAAAAACGCAGAATAGCGTTTGAAAGCGGAATGCGTTCTGTGGAACTTGTAAAAGAAAATATTAAACCATTAGATATTATAACAAAAGATTCTTTGCGAAATGCAATTATTGCTGATTATTCATTAGGTGGTTCAACAAATTCAGTATTACATTTACTTGCTATTGCAAATACAGCCGGGATTGAGCTATCATTGAATGATTTTAATGAACTTGGAACTAAAATTAAGCAAATTGTAAAATTAGATCCATCTTCTACTCCGACTATGACTGATTTTCATAATGCAGGTGGTGTACCTGCTCTTCAGAAACAGTTACTTTATAACGTTGATGAATTTATTGATACTTTGAGTATATCAGGTCTTAAAACATCTGATATGGTTAAAAAGGTTTGGGTTAACGATAAGCTTGTTCATTCTGTAGACAATCCAGTTACTACTCAACCTGGTTTGGGTATTTTGTATGGAAACTTAGCCCCTGATGGTTCTGTTATTAAGATATCCGGTGTAGATGAGTCTTGTTATAATTTTACTGGAATAGCAAGAGTATTTGATTCTGAAGAAGATGCAATGTCTGCATTGGAAAATAATTTAATAAATGAAGGGGACGTTATTGTTATTAGATATGAAGGACCAAAAGGCTCTCCTGGTATGAGGGAAATGCTTGCACCTACTTCATTACTGGTTGGAAAAGGATTGGGAACTAAAGCAGCTTTAATAACAGATGGAAGATTCTCAGGAGGTACAAGAGGGATTTGTGTAGGTCATATTTGTCCTGAAGCTGCAAATGGCGGTAATATTGCTTTAATAAAAGATGGTGATATTATTGAGATAAATATTCCAGAACGTTCTTTGAATGTACTTGTATCTGATGATGAGTTGCAAAAACGTAGACAGAACTTAAAAAGTTTTGAACTGAATAATAAATCAGGATATTTGTCAAAGTATTCTAAGCTTGTTCAAGATGCTAGTCACGGTGCAATTATTTAGTTATTAATGATATATAAATATTTAATATAATTATTATTATAAGTGGTATATTATATAACTATATGTAATATTATTTGAGAGGGATATAAATGGGAACAATATATATAGTTGATGTTACAAACAGAGATGGAGTACAAACTTCAAGGTTGGGTTTAGCAAAATTGCAAAAGACAATAATCAATCTGATGCTTGATGATATGGGTATTACACAATCTGAGTTTGGTTTCCCTACAACACAACACGAACTGAATTATTTGAATGCTAATTTAGAACTGGTAAATAAGAATGTCATTACAAATACAAGATTATCAGGTTGGATGCGTGCTATTTCATCCGATGTTGAAAAATCATTTGCTAATGTTCCTGCATTAAGACATTGTAATCTTTCTCAATCTACATCTGATCAAATGATAAATGGTAAGTATCTTGGGAAAAAAGATAAAAAAGATATTTTAAATATGACCTGTGAGGCTGTGGAATGTGCCGTTAGTAAAGGAGCTCAAACAGTTGGTGTTAATGCAGAAGATGCTTCAAGAAGTGATTTAGACTATCTTATTAAACTTGCAAGTGAAGTCAAGAAATGTGGTGCAGATAGATTTAGATATTGTGATACATTAGGTTATGAAGATCCAGGTACTGCATATAGTAGAATTTATGAGCTTGCTAAGGCTACGAATATGCCAATAGAAGTTCATTATCATAATGATTTGGGTATGGCTGCAGCTTGTTCTGTTATGGGTGCCAGAGGTGCTATAGATGCAGGTGTTGACGCATATATAAATACGGCTATAAATGGTATGGGTGAACGTGCAGGTAATGCAGACCTTGTTTCTTGTTTATTAGCTATATTAAAATCTGCAGGGTTTAAAAATAAATATCAAATAGATTCTAATATAGATTTAAGTAAGGCTTGGAAATTAGCTAAATATACTGCTTATGCGTTTGGTGTTGATATTCCTATAAATCAGCCAGCAGTTGGAGACAATGCTTTTGCTCACGAATCAGGTATTCATGCAGATGGTGCTTTAAAAGATAGAAGAAATTATGAATTATATGATTTTGAAGAACTTGGACGTGGCGAACCTGAAATTATTGAAACCGGCAGAATGATTACAACAGGTGAGTATGGTGGTATTAAAGGTTTTAGAAACGTTTATGATAAGTTAGAGATTGAGTTTAAAGATGAGCATGAAGCTCGTAACGTATTAGAGTTAGCACGTTATGCTAACGTACATACACAAAAACCTTTAACTGATAGTGAGTTGAAATTTATATATTACTATCCAGAAATAGCTGCAAAAGTGATGACTGTATCACCTTATTATGAACCGGCTGGTGCTTTAAAAGAAAGAGTTGATGCTAATCTGCTTACTTTGCCAAAACATATTATTTAAGAAAGAGGAGTGAAATGGGTTTAACATTAGTAGAAAAAATATTATCTGAACACGCAGAAAAAGAAGTACATGCAGATGAACTTATTGTTTCTAAAGTTGATGTTTGTGCGGTACAAGATGGTACAGGTCCTTTGACTGTTCAAGAATTTAAAAAACTTGGAAAAGATAAATTGAATAATCCTGAACGGACAATCTTATTTATTGATCACGCTTCTCCTAGTCCTAGAAAAGAACTTTCTAATACACATCTTGTATTAAGAGAGTTTTCTAAAGAGTATGGTGCGGTATTATCTGATATTGGAGAAGGCGTTTGTCATCAAAGATTAGTTGAAACGTTTGTTAACCCTTGTGAAGTTTTGGTTGGGGCGGATTCTCATACATGTACCTCAGGTGCTTTAGGTGCATTTTCTACAGGCATGGGTTCTACTGATGTTGCTGTAGCTATGGCTTTAGGTAAAACTTGGTTGAAAGTTCCAAAAACTTTTAAAATTGTAGTTGAAGGAGATTTAAAAGAAGGAGTGTATTCTAAAGATTTAATGCTTCACATTATTGGGCTTATCGGTGCTGATGGTGCAACGTATAAGGCATTAGAATTTTGTGGTTCTACTATTGAAAATATGTCAATGTCTGAAAGATTTACGTTATCAAATATGGCAGTAGAAGCAGGTGCAAAATGTGGTTTGATTGTAGCGGATGAAACGACTAAAGAATATTTAAAATTACGTGGCAGAGAAGAT
This sequence comes from Candidatus Gastranaerophilales bacterium, assembly GCA_023665105.1. Lineage (GTDB taxonomy): Bacteria > Cyanobacteriota > Vampirovibrionia > Gastranaerophilales > Gastranaerophilaceae > UBA2883. The sequence goes on from JAMPEO010000011.1 coordinate 13,048, forward strand.
AAATTTAGACAATTAAAACCGGATGAAGATGCTGTATATGAAAGAGTTATTCATATCAATGCTGAAGATGTTGAAAGAACAGTTTCTTGTCCTCATACTGTTGATAATACTAAAACTGTAAAAGAATTAGATAATATTAAAGTTAATCAGGTATATGTAGGAACTTGTACTAATGGCAGACTAGAAGACATGAGAGTTGTTGCGAATATTCTTAAAGGTAACAAAGTTCACGAAGATGTAAGAATGCTTATATGTCCGGCTTCTCCGGATGTTTATAAACAATCTTTAAGAGAAGGTTTGATAGAAATATTTATGGATGCAAATGCAGTAATATTGCCTCCTGGTTGTGGACCTTGTGTTGGTGTACACGCAGGAACTCTTGGCGATGGGGAGGTCTGTCTTGCTACTCAGAATAGAAATTTTCAGGGTAGAATGGGTAATACTAAAGGTGAAATATATCTTGCATCTCCTTACGTTGCTGCGTATACTGCTTTAAGAGGCTATATTTCTGAAAAATAACTTTACATCTTTACCCTTTGTAACATTATATGGTAAAATGTATATTATTAAGTTATAATTGGGATAATTGAGAGGACAATTTTAGTGGGTGTGAGTGAAGTGAACGATAATGTTTTATCTCCACAGGATGTGAGAAAAATTTTAGATAGCGATAATATGGAAATAGTTAGGCTTTGTAAAAAAGCTGATGTTTCTCCACGTAAGACTGATGATGGTAAAACTTATTTTTCTCTTGACGATGTTAGAGCTTTAAAACAGGCTAAAGAAACTTTAAATCCTATGTCTGCTCCTGCAATTTCTCAGAATGCTTCTCAATTAGTTGTTGATAGTTTGTTAAAGTCTTTGCATAGAATGGAAGATAATATTACTGATTCTGTTACAAAAATTTTAGATGAAAGACTTGAAGGCATGGATGAGGTTGTTGTTGAACTTATCCGTTGCAAAACAGAAAATGAAAACCTCAAAAATCAAATAGAAGAGCTTAATAAAGAAAACTATTCATTAAAGAAAGAAAATGCTTCATTTAAACCGTTTGTATTCGGTTTGTATGTTAAAGATGAAGTACAAAAAAGTTTATTTTAATAACATAAGGATATAAATAATGGCAGTAAAAAACGAAGAAAATGCGGGCATTTCTACTGAACGTGCCAAAGCACTTAATTTAGCAATCGAAAAAATTGAAAAAGATTTTGGTAAAGGCTCAATAATGAAGCTTGGTGATAAAACAACAGTTAATGTTGATGCTATCCCTACAGGAGCGTTATCATTAGATGTTGCACTTGGTATAGGTGGTATTCCAAGAGGTCGTATTATAGAAATTTATGGACCTGAATCTTCCGGTAAAACTACTTTAGCTCAGCATATTGTTGCTGAATGTCAGAAGAAGGGCGGAATTGCTGCTTTTGTAGATGCAGAGCATGCACTAGATCCTGAGTATGCAAAGAATCTAGGTGTTAACATTGATGAACTTTTAATTTCGCAACCTGATACTGGTGAACAAGCTCTTGATATTACTGAAGAATTGGTTCGTTCAGGTGCAGTTGATATTATTGTTGTTGACTCTGTTGCAGCACTTGTTCCTAAAGCTGAAATTGAAGGTACTATGGAAGACCAGCAAATGGGCTTGCAAGCAAGACTTATGTCTAAGGCTTTAAGAAAATTAACCGGTGTTATTGGAAAAACAAATACAACTGTTATTTTTATCAACCAGTTAAGACAAAAAATTGGTGTTATGTACGGAAATCCTGAGACTACAACAGGTGGTAATGCTCTTAAATATTATGCGTCTGTAAGAATGGAAATTAAACGTACAGAAACATTGAAAGGTGATGGAGAAGATGTTGGTAACCATGTAAGAGTTAGAGTCTTAAAAAATAAGGTTGCTCCTCCATTTAGAACTGCTGAATTTGATATTATCTTTGGTAAAGGTATCTCTAAAACAGGCAATATCCTTGATGTAGCAGTTAATCTTGGAATTGTTAACAAAGCAGGTGCTTGGTTTAGCTATAATGATTCAAAGCTAGGTCAAGGTCGTGAAAAATCAAAAGAATTCTTAGATGCTAATCCTGAACTTTTAGCAGAAATTGAAAAGCTTGTTAGAGATAAATTAGCAGAAAGCTAGTTAATTTTGTAAAATATTGTTAAAACAAAACCCGTTGATAGCAAAAAAATCTATTGACGGGTTTTGTGCTAATTGTGTGAAAAAGGAAGGATTTTGTAATGACAACAAATGTTTCATTTAGACCACAAGTAAGTTTAGCACCTACTGTAACTCAGCAATCAGATGCCAACAACTACAAAGCTGCTCTTAATCAGCTAAAAGCTGATTATAATAACAATCAAGTTAGTGATATTGCAGCAATGACTCAACAAACAGATTTGGAATCTAAGTTACAAGAAACCAAAGCTGAACCTGTTAAGTACGTTGAAGATGTAAAAACTAACAAACCATCTGATTCAAATAGTGTTGAACAAAGCAAAGTTGTAACAGACCCTGCTTTTGAAAAGACTGTTAAAAACTTGCAAAGTGGAAAACAATATTCATTGAATGAACGTGAACAAATGTTGACTTCTCAAATGAATCAAATGGCAATGAATAATCGTATTTTACACGGATTATTCTAATACTAAACTGCTTATGGAAAAATCCGGACAATATAGATTGTCCGGATTTTTTAGTTATTTGAATAAAGAAAGTTGAGCTTCTGCACTTTCTTCCAGAGATTTTCTTCTTGTTGATAAATCCTTAGAAAAATCTTTTTGTAGTTTAACTATTAGTTCTTGAGAACGTTTTACTACACTAATCGGTAAACCTGCCATTTGAGCAACATGTGTTCCATAACTTTTACTTGCACCACCTTGTACGATTTTTCTTAAGAATTCTATTTTGCCATTAGTTTCAGAGATTGTTATACGATAATTTTTTATTTGTGGATATGTTTTTGTCATAACGTTAAGTTCATGATAATGAGTTGCAAAAATGCATCTGGCATTTATTATTGTAGCTATATGTTCAGCTACAGACCACGCAATAGCAACACCATCGTAGGTGCTTGTCCCTCTGCCGATTTCATCAATCAAAATAAGACTTTTTTCTGTTGCATTATTTAAAATATAGGCAGTTTCAATCATTTCCACCATAAATGTCGATTGTCCTAATGTTAAATCATCACTTGCACCTACACGTGTGAAAATTTTATCAGCTATTCCTATTTTGACATAATCAGCAGGAACAAATGAACCTATTTGTGCAAGTATAGCGATTAGTGCGTTTTGTCGCATATATGTTGATTTACCAGCCATATTTGGACCTGTCAAAATCATAAATCTTGTCGACTCAGGATTATTATTGCTATCACTTAGTTCTAAATCATTGGATACATAAGTACCTAGCGGTAATATTCTTTCTAAAACAGGATGTCTTCCGTTTTTAATTATAAATTCAGATGATTCTGTTAATTCTGGTTTAACATAATGTGCTTCTAATGCTATAGTTGCAAATGATGTTAAGACATCAAGTTCTGCAATTTTATCCGCAAGTTTTCTTATTATAGAAACGTATTCTTGAGCGTATTTTCTTAAGTCTGTAAATATCTTATATTCAAGTTCACAAGATTTTGTTTTTGATGATAAGACTTCGCTTTCTTGCTGCTTTAATTCTTCTGTAATATAACGTTCAGCACCTGTCATCGTTTGACGTCTTATATAGTGCTGTGGAACAAGGTTAAGGTAAGAATTTGTTACTTCTATAAAATACCCAAAAACTTTGTTATACCCAACTTTTAAACTTTTAATGCCTGTCTTTTCAC
>JAMPEO010000120.1 GCA_023665105.1 Candidatus Gastranaerophilales bacterium
TTGCTTTTTTTGCAAAAACTGTATCTTGTTTCATGCTTGACGTAACGGTTCCGTGCTTTCCTCTTGCAGTAATAGGTGTATCAATTTTGTTATAGAAGTTTTCTATATGACTGTTTATAATACTGCTATCTGTTGGATTTGAAGTATCAAACATTTCTAAGAAAGGACTTAACAGTCGTTGTTTATTCTCAGGCATATTTTGCCATTTTTCAAATTTTATTAAATATTCAACGGCATCTTGCGGTTTTAATTCTTTTCCACTTTTTAATAATTCTTCTACAAGATGTGCTGGATATTCTGAAAAATCAAGATTTTTAAATTGTTCATATTTTTCTAAGAACAATCCGCCTTTTTCTTTGCAAGTTACGCCAAACTCATCAGTCGCATATTTTCGTGCCATTTCGAAAATATCATCATTCGGTGATGATTGTTCTTTATCCCAGAAGTTTAGACGGCGTTCAAGTGTTTTTGTTTCATTTTTTCCAACATCACCTTTTTTCATATATCCACGTATGCAACCGATTAAATAATCACTACTTGTTATAGTGCTGTCAGTTGGTGACTTTGGTTGGTATTTATAACATAACTCTAATATTTTGCCTGTATTTTTAAAATTAGAAAGGTATGAAATAAGGCTATCCAGTTGGATATTTACTTCAGTAAAGTGTTCAACAGCTTTAGTTTTTGCTTTGTTTAAGTGTCTAAAGGCTCTTGATTTAAGTATTTCTTCCGGTGTTGTTAAGCCGGCTTCCAGTCCGTCAAATAATTGAGAGAATTTCATTAAATCATTATAATCTCTTAAGCTATATTCGGTCTTTTCTGTTAGAAAATCTGTTAATTCGTTAATTTCTACGTTGTCAGATAATTTTTCATTTTCACAAAATATATCTGTAATATGATTTTTTAATTCTTCTACATTTGTATTTTTATAGTCAATTTTTGATGGAGGAACTTTTGTTGTAAGATTATGTTTTCTTAGTAAGGTTTTGCATCTTCCTGGAGTGATATTATATGTTCTGCATATCTCAGATGTACTTTTGCCTTCCATAAGTTGCTGTAAAAGTTCTTCTTTTGTTATGGATGAAACTCTTTCAGTTTCTAATTGGTTAACAGTATTTAAACCGAATTCATCAAGTTTTCTATAGTATGATTCTGATGATTTGATACCAAGTTCTTCACATATTTGTTTTACACTTTTGTTAGAAGAAAGGATTGATAATAGCTGCTCTCTTGTAATTGCTTCTGCTGCAAGCATAGATTTTTTCCTTTCGGAAATAAATCCGATTTTATAAAGTTTTTTGTAATACGTACTTTCACCAATTCCAAGATTTTCGCATATTTCTTTTTTTGTTTTATTATTACTTAACTGTGCTTGAATTTCTTCTCCGCTGACATTATCAAGTCTTGCTAAATGTTCTTGTCTTTCTGTTGAAAATCCAAACTCTTTCATTTTTACAGCACAAGTGTCTTCTGATATTCCGAGTGCTTTTGCTATTTCTGCAATCGATGTTTTACCTTGCATTGCATTTTTTAATTGTTCTTTTGATATGTTTTTTATGAGGTCTCTTTGAATTTGTACGTCTGTCAATATTTGAAATTCTGCGAGTCTATATCTGTATTTATCAACAGTTAATCCAAATTCTTCTTGGATTTCTTTATGAGATTTTCCTTTTGCAAGCCTATCTAAAACATCTTCTTTAGTTATATCAATAATTTTCTTTTCTTTTGGTTGTGACAGAGGAATACCGTGTAAATGCATTCTTTTGTAAACTGCTTTTTGTGAAACATGATATTTTTCTGATATTGCGGCAACTGACATTCCTGCTGCTCTTTCTGCTTCGAGCAATTCTTTAGTGAGTGAATCAGCATTTTTATATTTTTGTGTGTCACGTGTTTCAATACCAAACTCTTTTAATTTTTTGCTCCATTGAGATCTTTTGATACCGAGTTCTTCTTGGATTTGTTTTACAGGCATACCCGCATCAAGCCTTGTTGTTATGTCTTCTCGTGTAATCGTTTTGTTATGTTCAATAGCTTGTTTTTGTTGGGTTTGAATGTTGAGTCTTATTAAAAGTCTGTTGTAAGAAGATTTTGATTTAATACCAAGTTCTTTCATTATTTGAGCTTGTGTTAAACCTAGTTCCAATCGACTGGTTATATCTTGTTCTGTGATATCTTCATTGGCTTGTCTTGATAACTTTTTATCAGATACCAGCCCGAATTTATTCTTTTTATTTAAGACTGTTGATTTAGAAACATTAAATATTTCTGCAATTTCTTCGTTTGTTTTTCCTTCTGCAATGTATTGTATTAAGAGTTCTTTTGTTATTTTTGAAGCGTTGTCTTTTTGTGTTTGCCCTTTTTTATTTAATCCGAATTCAGTGATTTTTGTGCTTAGCGTATTACGCTTTATTCCAAGAATTTTGCATATTTCATCTCTGGTTTTTCCTTGTTCTAACAGTTCTTGAATTTGTTCTTTTGTTATATTTTCACTATTTATCTGTGCTTGTTTTCTTGGAGTTACAATTTTTTCTCTTTTGCAATACCTTTGAAATTGTTCTTTTGTAAAACCATAAGCTTCTCTAATATCTTTAATGGTTTTTCCAGATTGGAGTTCTTTCTCTATGAGTTCTTTAGATGGTTTAATTCCTGTGAAAGCAATACTTTTCATAGCATTACTATAATTTTTTATATTCACATCAGATATTTCATTTGATGAATGTTGAATATTGTTATCAAATGATTTTTTAGAAAGATTATTGTTATGATATTGTTTTATTTGATAATCACGAATTTCCATAAAGAATTTATCCAAGAACTTATTGTATTAAAATGCTCTTGAATAAATAAATTGCTACTATTTGACGAAAACTTTACAATTTCCATTTTTTACATTTTTATATTATAATTATCATGAGGTATATAAATATATGTTTAATGAAACAAAGACACACGAGATTACAGTCGATACTGTGATATTGACATTGAAGGATAATAATCTGCAAGTCCTATTGGTAAGAAGAGATAATGAGCCGTTCAAAGGTAAATGGGCAATTCCTGGTGGTTATGTGAGAATGTCTGAAAATCTTGACGAAGCTGCAATGAGGGTTTTAAAAGAAAAAACAAATGTTGATAACATTTATTTGGAACAGTTGTACACATTTGGTGATCCTCTTAGACACCCTGCAGCCAGAGTTATTACTTGTGCGTATTTTGCATTGATTAGAGCAGAAGATGTAAATGTTCTTGCTGCGGATAATGTTGCTTGGCATAAGGTAGATGATTTGCCGGCTTTAGCGTTCGACCACAAAGAAATTATTCAGTATTCTTTGAAACGTACTCGTGAAAGATTAGAATTGTGCCCTGTTGCGTATCAGTTATTAAATGAGAAATTTACGCTTACTGAAATGCAAAAAGCTTATGAGCTAATTATGGGTAAGAGTTTGGATAAACGTAACTTTAGAAAAAAAGTTACACAAACAGAAGGACTTAGAGAATTGGATGAATATTCAAAAACAAAATCTAAACGTCCTGCGAGATTATATACCTTTGAAAGTATCCATCTTAACTCAAAACGTGCTCATTTCATTAAAAAGGAGAAAAAATCATAATGTTAGGACTTATTTGGACTATACAAGTTATATCTGCAATATTATTAATCGTATTAGTATTGATTCATTCACCAAAAGGCGATGGTATCGCTGGGATTGGCGGTTCTGCTCAAATGTTTTCATCACAAAAAGGTGCAGAAAAGAATCTTAATAAAATAACAGCTATTGTAACAGTTGTATTTGTTGCATGCGTATTTTTGTTGGGTTTTGGATTGGTTAAATAATAATGTGTGAATCTTTTTCACGAAACAGCCTCTATTGGGGTGAAGAAAAGCAATCAATATTAAATGATTTTAATATTGCTGTTTTTGGTTTGGGCGGTGTTGGCGGATATTGTGTTGAAATGCTTGCAAGAGCCGGTGTAGGAGAACTAACTCTTGTTGATTTTGACACTGTTTCAAAGTCTAATATAAACCGTCAAATAATTGCTCTGAATTCAACTATCGGGCAGAATAAAACTGATTTATTTGTTAAAAGATTAAAGGATATAAATCCTGAAATCAAGTTGAATGTTGTTTCAGATTTTTATACGGATAAGTTGGAAGAAACCGTGTTCAGTGCGAAAGTGGATTTTGTGGCAGATGCTATTGATACTATGCGTTCAAAAGTCTCATTGTTGGAATTTGTATACAAAAAACAAATTCCGGTGATTAGTTCTATGGGTGCTGGGAACAGGGTTAATCCTACGAAACTTTATATTTCTGATATTTCAGAAATACACGATAAAAAAGCTTCGTTTGTGTCTAATGTTTTGTATCAGCTTAATAAACGTGGAATAACAAGTGGAATAACTGTTGTTACCAGTGATGAAAAACCTTTTGTTCAAGAAAAAATTAGTGAAGTAGAGAATGTAAAAACAAATGCAGGTGAAGAGATAGAGTTTACAAAGATAATACCATCGTCGACACCGTTTGTGGCGTCTACTGCGGGGATATATATGGCAAGTTATATAGTAAGGACATTGTTGGATTTATGAAAATATTAGTAACAGGTGGAAGTAAAGGAATTGGAAAATCTATTGCGGAAGAATTGAAATCTATAGGTGATGTTTATGCTGTTGCAAGAAATGAAGAGTTATTGAAGCAGTTAGATATTTCAGGATATTTTGTTTGTGATTTGTCTAAAGATGTTGAAAAATTGTGTTCATATATTAAAGATATGAAATTTGATGTAATTGTAAATAATGCAGGTGAGTACATTTATGGCGGTATAGATACGATGACACCTGAGCAAATTGAACATATATATGATACTAATCTTTTGGCACCTGTTAGAATTATTTCTGCGGGTGTTACATATATGAAAGAGCATAAATTTGGTCGTATTGTAAATATTGGTTCGATATCAGGAGTTATGGGAGAGGCTTATGCAAGTTTATATTCGTCTACGAAATCAGGGTTGATAGGCTTAACAAAGGCTCTTGCACTTGAGTTAGCGGAATACAATATTACAGTAAATACTATCAATCCAGGTTGGGTTGATACGGAATTGGGGAATGATTCTATTGAAGAAAGTGAGTTTTCAAAAGAAGAGATTATAGAGTGTATTCCACAAAGACGTTTTGTAAAACCTGAAGAGGTCGCAAAACTTGTCAAGTATTTAATATCAGAAGAGGCAAAGGGAATTACCGGTCAGTCTATAAATCTTTGTGCAGGTTTGAGTGTTGGAATATAATAATTATTAGGAGGTTAGTATGAAAAAGTTTATCACATTATGTTTATTATCAATGTTAATGGTATCACCTGTTATGGCAGGTACTCACGGTAAAAATGGTCAAGTTTCAGGGAGAAGTGTTGGTGCTTCGTTGTGTTCATTATTATTGTGGCCGGGGATAGGACAGGCTATAAATGACCAAAATTTTGATAAGAATGCGACACATGCTATTCTTGGTTTAACAGGTGTATTTAGATTCTGGTCGTTTTATGATGCTTTGATTGATAGACAAGGCGGTGTTTGGAATAACAGAATATAATTATTATATTAGATGTTATTGCTAAAATAGCTCGCAGATTGCGAGCTATTTTACTTATGTACTGTAAAAATATTATAAATTTTTGAATGTAACACAATGATTATTGTGTTACATTCAAACAACGG
>JAMPEO010000121.1 GCA_023665105.1 Candidatus Gastranaerophilales bacterium
AATTTTATTACGAATTGTTGCAATAAAAGTTCGAGTTTCGCCCCTTGCACTCCAGATATAAAACAGACAATAACAAAAGTTATTGTCTGTTTTGTTTATGCGTAAATATATTGGCAAACTTTTATTTTTTACACAATTTATGATAATATATTAGATGTAAAGGAGGATGTATTTTGCTAGTAAATAATGTTCGTGATAATAATGTACAATTTGGAGCTTATTTTAAAAATAATACTTTGTTCAAGAACACTTACAAAGATGTATTAAGACAGGTGGATAGTAAAATACTTGATGATTTCACAAGAAAATGTCCTAATCACGAAATTGAAATTCTTTCAGTTGAGGCTTCCGCTTATGGGAATAAAGCTAAATCATATACCGTTTTCAATAATATGACTGGAGGAGTATATCCTGTCAACGTTGAGAAAAAAGAAAATGCTCTTAATAAAATAATGGAAAGATTAGTATTATTGACAAATTTTGATACTGCTGTATTTTGGAAGGAACATCCACTAGTAGATTCGTTCAAAAAGTTAACAGGAGTTAAATAAAGTATATCGGAGTTTCAATATACTGTAAGTAATTTTTATATTTTTTAATTAAAGGAATCGTATTATGCCATTAGCCGTTATTTTAATGATTATTTCAGCTATCATGTTCTTTAATGCAATTTCTACTAATCCAGAATATATTACACATCAGATATTACAAGAACTTTTGTTTTTATCCAGTATTATTGCATTAGGATTTGCAGGAATTATTTATTATTTAGAAAACATTGTAAACAAGATGAATGATAAAGACAAATCCGAATAAAACGAATTTATCAACCACGCAAAGCCAAAACCTTATCTTGTTCATCCTTTGTTAATGGTTTTGGACCACCAATTATAGAAGAATATAAAACTGTTTTTGCATATTCTTCTGCAATTTCAAGTTTTTGATATGCATCTTCTAAAGAAGAACTGCCGATAATAAAACCATGATTTGCCATAAGAACAGCATCATAATCATTAAAATATTTAGCAGTATTAGTTACAAGTTCTTTTGATGATGGAAGAGCATAATCTGCAAGAGGTATTCCACCAAAATAAAAAACATTTTCTGCCATAACAGGAGCCATCAAGTCCTTTCCTGCAGATGCAAATGCACTTAATCCCGCAGGATGAACATGTAATATATAATTAACATCCTTACGCATTTTATAAAACTCAACATGAAGCAACTTTTCGCTAGAAGGTTTCTTGCTAGAATCTATAGATTTTGCATCATAATCAATCTCTACAAAATCATTTTCTGTCAAATAGCCATTTGATGATCCTGAAGTTGTTATAATAATGTTATCATTAAAACGTGCAGAAATATTACCGGAATATCCTGGAGTATAATTCTTTTGTCCCATTCTACGACCGATTTCAATGAGATTCAAAATTATTTCTGATTTACTATAACTCATCTTGTTCACCATAATCTTCAGTAATTTCTTCAACAACCGCACGTTGAAGAATTTTAGATGTCACTTCTTCTGGTTTAGTATCACCCACATAGAATGTACGTTTTGGCTCAATCTTAAAGTTCTCAGGATTTTTAATTTCTAACCTGTCATAATCAATAACAGTTCCTTTAGGGTCTAATCCTACTGAGAAATTAACATAAGCATTTTCACGAATTACATCATAACCAAAGTTTAATTTTAAATCGTCTGGCCCAACACTCACAAAGAATGAACATTCTTGAAATGGACTATTATTCCATCTATCATCAGACAACGTCAAAGACCCCAACCAAGATAAAGTTAACAATCTATGAAGCCTGATATACTCTCTAATATAAACATTTGAACGACCATATCTGTATGCATCAAATACTGGTAATGGTGTATCATCTTCATAAGCGGTTTGGAAATAACCAATATCTTGCATCCAACGCTTATATTGAGTGTGCAAACGTGGTCCTATTCTACCTATAATTTGAGTATTACCATTACCATAAATTGCAGCAGACCCTTGTCCTACAAGACTTATATCAAATGACAACAAATCTTCCTCATTTTTATAAGAGAATATTTTTTGAGCAACTTCTGCCATATAACGACCTCTTACAGTTGTCGTATCATTACCATGTAATTTTTTAAAATATCCATCATCTTTCGCATCCTGAAACATACCAAAACTTGCTTGGTGAGTATATTTCATATCCATATTCTTTCCAAAAAAGTTTTTATGATTATATGCTTGTTCATAAATCAAATTTGCACCATATTTAGGCATACGACGACCCAAAAACCAGTTGTCCATATAATCGTTTACACCATATTCTAATCTTAAATGATCATCAAGTTGTTGTTCACCACGAACAACAAATCTACTTTTAGAAGTACCATAAGCTACTTCCGTTGAGTTTGTACCACTTAAAAATCTGGCAAAACCACCTATACCGAATTTGCTTTTGTATGTAGCTATTGGTGCAACTTTTAATATAGAACCGAATGGTAATTTTATTGCCCAACCCGGACCAATAAACATACCCAAGTTACGTCTTGAACCAAGTTCTAAGAAATCGCCATCAACAAAATCATGTTTTTTGTTAGTATACAATCTAATCCAAGGTACAGTAAATACTTTTCTGTCGCCTTTGTATATTTGAGCTTTTCTTAGCTCTAAAGACTCTAACTTTTTATCTGAATTTATAATTATATTAGAAACTTTTATTTTATAAATACTGTTTCCGACAAACTCATCTATTGATGATTTATCATCTATACCAACCATCATTTTTTTTAGTTTTGGAGCCTTACCATGCGGTTCTAGGTTAATAGGGAAACTTGAATCAACTTTAATAGAACCTTTTTCTTGTACGACTTTATTAGGGAAAACATATCCTCGTTCCGCAGAAATACTAACCCTTGCCAATTTAGACAAAGGTTTGTCAATTAGTGCATTTTCTTCATTCAAATCAACATTTATGGACTCACCGTAAACATCTACACCTTTTTTAGAAATAACAACATTTCCCACTGCACTCATACGGTTACTACGTTTATCATATACAAGATGCTCTGTTTTAAGAGTAGTTCCTTCTTGTACGAAATTAACAAGAACATGTCCATTAGCATTAAGAATAGATGTTTCTGTGGAATAATCCATATCATCGCAGGTAATAACAACACGCTGTGGAGCTTTTGATTCTTCAATTCCAGCCATCTCTAAATGTTCTATGTCTCTATCAGTAGGTGCATCTAACATTTGTGCATCACGTAAATCTTTATTCTTTTTATAATCTTTTAATGCTTTTTTTACAGCTTTACGCTTTTCTTTTTCAGCTCTACGAATATCTTTAGTTGCCGCACGTTCTTTACATTTAAGGCGAAGCAACTTTATCGGTGGAATTGAACCTGTCATTTTATCTTCTTTTGGCTGCGAATTTTTATTAGAAATATCTTCCATCGGAGCACGGAAAAATCGTTCTCCTGTAAAATCAGCTGGCACACCAGATGCAAACGCAGTAATGTTACATATAAACATAAATAAAATTGTAGTAATAAAATATTTTTTCATCTTTTACCCTATATAAAATTCAATGGATTACGAGGCTGTCCCTTCACACGAACCTCAAAGTGGCAGTGAGGACCTGTACTATATCCTGTAGTACCCACTCTACCAATCATTTGTCCTTGATTAACACGTTGTCCTTGAGAAACATTTATCGAGTTCAAATGACCATACAATGTAGTAATAGGCTGTCCTCTTACAACTCCATGATCAATAATAACAACTTTTCCATATCCGCCATACCAGCCAGCCATAATTACTTTACCGGAATTAGAAGCTTTGATTGGCGTATTCATTGGTGCACCAATATCAATTCCTGAATGGAAAATTCTGGAATGGAATATCGGGTGAGTTCTATATCCAAATGGAGATGTAATCTTACCTGCAACAGGACGAATAAATCCTGTTGTCACTGCTACACCACTACTTGATGTAGTAGTTCTGTTAGCAAGCATTGCCTCCAAACTTGCAGACTGTTTAGCAAGTTCTGCTTCTGAACGTTCATAATAAGCTCTATTTGTTCTTAGTTTATGAATCATTTTTTCATTGTAAGCAATGTTGCTCTTAATAGCCCGTTGTTGCTGCAACAATGTTCTTCTTGAATTATCAAGACTTCTTTGCTCTTTTGCAATGCACTCTTCAAGTCTGGCAATTTCTTCTGCCTTTTGTTGAGCTTCTTTCATACGTTTATAATCTTCACGCATAACAATCTCTTCATAATGCAATCGATCAATAAACATATTTATATCGCTTGAAGTTAGTAATAACTCAAAAAAGCCTTTACGCTGCGTCTTATAAATTTGTCTTATACGACTTTTAATTCCTTCATATATTCTTACATATTCAACTTCTGCAATAGCTTTACGAGCTTTCATTCTATTAAGTTCATTTAGTTTTCTATTGCATTCATTTTGAGTATTTATCAATGTTGTACGGGTTGATTCAAGCTTTCTTTGGTTATTATAAAGCTTACCTGATTCAACTCTTTCAAGCATGCGAAAACGATTTGCTTTTACCCTTGCATCAGCTTGTCGTTTCTTTAAGTTAGAAATAGCTTGAACTTTAGTAGACTGACTGGCATTTTTATATTTATTATAAACATTATTGTTATTAGCACAATAAGCACTCTGTTCAAACGCAAACAGAGTTACAATAAATAATAATAATGTTACAGCCTTTTTATTCATAATTATTTCACCAATGCCGGTAACAACATTAACCCAACAGTCCATGCAATAAAGGTTACTGCTATCGTAAATACAATGGCTTTCTGATGTCTTCTAAAAAAATCCATTATCCTCTCCCAATCTATCTCCTAACATTCTACTATCAAAACCCTTTTTATGCAAACAAGTAACATTTATTTGCAAATTAAAAAGAATAAGGATAAAATTAAACTATTATGACAAAGGCTTTTTTATCACCTACTGCAAATTTTGAAGACATACTTAACCTGTGTTCAGGGGAAATAAATAAGTACGTTCTTAAAAATAATGATAATACACTCAGAAAAACTTATGCTTTTTTTCAAAGTGATAATAAACTGCTATTACTTACCGGCTTTGCAGGAACAGGGAAAAAACAAATCGCCGAACATATTCTGTCTTATATGAACAAAGACACCATTGTATGTAGATTCGTAGGAACTGAATCTTCTACATTAGATGATGTTCAATTAACGTTCTATAAAACACTCAAACAAAAAACATCAATGAAAACATCTTCAGACCTTGATGCAATTAGTTCAATAAAAAACAAAATTGACTATGTGTTATCAACATTACCATTAAATTATATTTTCGTTTTTTATAATTTTGATTTTATAAAAGATGATAACAGATATGAAATTTTAAACTATATTCAGTCTTTTTCAGAAAACAAGAACATAAAAACAGTTATTACATCAAAGGTCTTTGATACAGAAATACTACCAACAGATTACAAATATACGAAAATAATCATCAAAGCATTATCAAAAGAAATATTTGAAACATATTTAAGAGATAGCAACATAAAAGTTACGACCTCAATGATTGAACAGTTATACAGATTAACAAGAGGCTACTTTTTATATACTTGTTTTTCAATAAGAATAATGATAAATCTGGAACTAACAATCAATAACTTTATAATTCAATATTCAAATT
>JAMPEO010000122.1 GCA_023665105.1 Candidatus Gastranaerophilales bacterium
ACGCAATTCTTTCCGTGATATCAAAACATCTTAATTCTATTTGTTGTAATATTATAATATTTATATCCCATAAGCAAAAACAAATGATTAAACAATTTGCGGAGGAGGGATTTATATAATATCCAGTTCACACTCATCAATATTTAGTTCTTTTCTCATCTGCATTAATCAAACACATTTCATCGCCAATTTGAATTTGATCAAGGTCATTATATATCTCGGCATATATTGTGCTATTATGTTCAGAGATACAGTAATTTCCGTGCCCAAGAGAACCCATCCCTTCAAAATGTCCTTCTGCAACAGACAGTACTTCCTTTTCAGTGTCATCCATCACAGGAACTTTTATATCTAATACTGGTATTTCAAAGATAACACATTCCTGTAGCACCTTTTGCTTATACAACTCCCCGCTGATACGTTTATAAGAAATAGGGTACATTATTACTACACAATGCACCCTTAAAAATATCTTAGTTTTTATTAGGATTCATCATCTTTTCTTCTGAATGTACATGACTTCTTGAAAGTTTCTTCTGTCATTAACAATTCAGCAGGCGAAACAGAAAATTCATATAAATCTTGACTCTCTGAATCAATTACATCGTATATGAGCGTGGTTTCAACTGGATTACCAGTAATGGTATCAACATATGTTACAGATTTTGATATACTGTAATCTAATCCTAAAAAGTTCTCATTATCACTGATTTCAGTAGCACTTAAAGCAACTACAACCAGTATCCTTAAAGTTAACACCATCACAAGTGAAAATAATAATACTAGTTTTTCGTATCAATATCATCCATTCAAAAGAACTTCAACACTTACATTGTTCATTCCATCGACGCCAACTTTGATGTGAATAATTTCTTTCTGTTCAGGAATCAATAAAATTTTATCATTTCCTGTATCATCTAACCAATATTCAATATTGGTAATGCCACTTCCGCCTATAAAATCAGGCTCAGATTGAATCTCAGCTAACTCGTTCTCAATGACTGCATAATCCATACCATCATTGAGCATATGAACAACATCATCCAAAGCAATGCGAGGTGCATCTTGTAAAATTTCACCCTTTAGTTCAACCTCTTTACGTTCGAATGTGCCGAACATTATCTCTCCTTCACGTTCAACATCTGCAAGATTGTCCATAGACGCCACATTGTTGCTTTCAATAGTTTCTGTTGCTTTAATATCTTTACCGTCAATGTAGTTAATAGCAAAAGTACTCATAGAAGCTACAAGGCATAATGATAAAGTTGCTATACAAGCACACACGATTTTTTTCATACGAGCATCTCCTTTCCTTACTTACGATAGTGTTATGGTATATTCACCAGGCACTCGTTTATAATTGTATATCTTGATGAAATATTTTGTTCCACTAGTAGCATTAAATTTTACATTTATTTGTCCTACATTCGTTGATGAAGCTATTATATTTCCATTACAATCATAAATCATACCATCAATATCATAATCAGAACTGCAATTAGTAGTCAATGTATAAGTTTTTGTAGATGATGGGGTAAATACATAGTAATCAATATCATTATAGTAATCAAAGCAAGCTTGTTTCGTACCAACAGAGAGTGTTGCAGAAGTAAACATGAAATCTCCTGCTATATCCTTGTAATAAAGTACACTCTGCGTTGTGTTATTTGCGATTCCGTGAGGATGATCTGCAACTGCGTCACGTGTAATTATAAAAAACTTTAATTTGCCACCTGCATACAGACCTTGGTTTGCTAACTGTTTAATATTATCATTTGTAAGATATACTGGATTTTCTTGAGTTGACGATATTGAACGATTTGTTACAGCGGTTGTTCCAGGTTTATGTGACCATGAACCATCATTATGTTGCATATAGAAATGATAATCAGTATTTCCAGTAACAACTGCAATTAATCTTGAATTTGCCCCATACTGATTAACCGTAGTTCCGGTAGGAGTATACTCCGTCATGTTATATCCTAACCGTGAAGCATCTAACCTCATATTATACACAACGTTCTCCATACTAGTTGCAGGATCATAAAGTACAATGTTACTTCTAACATTAGCTTTGTTTGCAGTTGTAGCAAATTCCCCCGGCTGTTGTTTGTATTTACCAGAATAATCACCATAATAAAGTATATTGCAGAAAGCATAGCCATAACAATTCATTCGATATTGTGCAGGAGCAGTACTTGTAGTATCGTTAAAATTATCAGGAGAATACTCTGAAAAATATTTGTTTACTACCGGCTCAAATGTCCATTTAAACATATCATCATTCTCATATTCCTGAATGCTTGCGTAGTTAGATTTTATACCTATAGCATTGCTTACTCTTGCATAGTTTGCACCAGCAGGCATAATACGGAAAGTGCCATCAGAATTACGAATTATTCTAAAATTATTTCCTGTTGTATTCGTTGTAACTGATTCATTTGTAGCAGTACCTTTCATTGCTGAGTTTAAATTAGAGTATGGACGTATTGCATATACTCCATATGATGTATTAGCATCTTTTCCAAGAATTATTTGCCATTTGCATGCACTTAATGAAGGGGATGAAGACATATACAATTGGCCTCCATTGTTATATGTTAGGTAGGTTCCAGTTGACACGTTCTTTATATTATAGAATCCATCTTCAATTTCTTCGCCCTCTTGATAAACGATATACAAATATGTATCAGAAGTGTTAGTTGAACTAAATGTTCTTCCAGGTGTACATTGTCCAGAGGCACCTCTTAGGATAAATCCATAGGCAGGATCTTTTCCTCCTTCTCCAAGCTCATATGTTATCCATTTTTTTACAAGATTTGTTATGTCAAAAGAGTAGGTATCGCCTAACGTTGTAAAGGTGGCAGAACTTTGCTTTGCACCTAATGAAGAAGTCAGTTCAGAATAAGTTACATTGGAAACACTTGATTTTGTTGTAGAATCATAGCAATCAATGACACATGTATTTGTGTATCCTGAAGATGCTGCTTTCACTCTGAAACTTGCTGACTGTAATCTTTTCGGTTCTATCCAACGCATTTTATCCATTGCATTTGCCTTAATATAAGACAAATGTTCCCCTGAACCATTAAAGTTTCCTGCACTAAGTTCATTATTTACATATCCTTTTCCACCTGATTGTAAAACGTATGAACTGTTAAATTGCGCATAATTAACTGCCCAAATAGATGGATCAATGATACATGGATAAACTGTTGATTCGGCATTTAAAAATTCCTCATCAAGGTTCATGTGCAAAATATAATTATCATCTGAAAGGTACTCTAACTCATATGAGTTATTATAACTTATATGTTCCTCACCATCAATATATTCTCCTGTATATGAGTCAACAATAAAAGTTGGCTGTATAACAAAGGCTAATTCGCCAGTTTCTTCGTCTAAGAAACGAATAGATGTTCCTGTATTGGATTCTGGAACAATGCCTGATACAGAAATGTTGAAGTTATAAGTTGATTCTCCAGTTGGAGCATCAACAACAATGCTCTCCTTGATTCCGGAATTTTCTAATTCATAGTGGACATCTGTATTGTCGTCAAAAACATTACCATACACTAACTTTTTGTCAACAATCTGAGGATTGGTGCTTGTTGCAACGTTACAAGGTGTCATGTGAATAGAATAACCATTTTCTGAAAAAGTAATTCCATCGCTTATGCTAGATGGAAAATCTACATCATAACCATTTCCTTGACTTTCAAACGCAACTTTCTCATCACATGCAACTGGAACAATGCTATTTTCAATAAAACGTATGCTTTGCGTTTCCTCATCGTAGTACTTAATTGGGTTATCGAATGACATTATCGATTTTGTTCCATCATTGTTCACCGTTTGAATGGTAAAAAAATCAGAGTAAGTCGATTCATCCAATCTTGTAACATTCTGCAAGTCTGCCTGCAAAACGTTATATAAATCATTCGGCAGAGCATCCAAAGATAATGCTTCATCAGAAATTTCTGATATTTCTGGGGTTAACACTTCACTTTTTGTTGCAGAAGTACTTTCTGCATCTATCGCTGAAGACAATAATGAGCAATTTGTACTTGTCATTTGTAGTGATGCCAAAGAAAGTACAACCGCAAATGTTTTTGTGATTTTTCTTTTTTTCATGATATTATCATTCCTTTCAATATGGTCTTGATCCTGCTATGAAGCAGTCGGGCAAGTTTAAGGACATAAATGTCAAGCTATCCAAAAAATCAAAGATTGTCAGCAAGAATCTTCATATGATGACACTTAACAGAATTGACCTCAATCGAAACGATGAAGCTAAGAATCCTGTGCTTCGTTCTTTCTATGACTGTAAATGCCTTTCAAAACCCAAGATAAATTGCTTTGACGGCTGTTATACATAAGCTCTGCAATATCTTTTTTTCAGTCCTCAGATACACTAAACCTTTTGAGCCCCATATCTCCCGAACAGCATAATTTTTCTCAACCAAATCATACATATATATTTGGAAAAATTGCTGTGCCTTTTAAATTTTTGTGAATCTTTAGCTTTAGAGTTTGACTTTTATTTATATTTCTGTTTCTTGAACATCTTAGCCTGTTTGCGATTTTCAACCGCCTTGCGAACAGATTCGGGTTCTACTGGCTGATATGAGTCACACCAAGATGTCGCTCCATTTGCACGAATTGCAACTTCTTTTACAAGCGTTGCAAAACATGCTAATACTTTTTATTATCCATTGTTCACTCCTCCTTTTCTGAATTTTTGTAATAACCATCAATATTGCAACATCTAATAGCGTGAAAACAATACAACGTGCAATTGACGGTTTTATAAAGCAGAATACAAAAGATAAAATAGTGTGTAAACAAACAACTATAATACTTAGAGTTTTATTTTTTTGTTTTAATTCATCTGTCAAAACTTTATGGATATTTTCAATTGGTGTAAAACAGAGTATAGTGCTACTGGCAACAAGAAGCAACAGTCCATACACAAACATACTTTTTATATATTTTGTGAAAATTATATTTACCATACAACAAAGTAATAATGTTGCCTTGCATTTAAAATGCGTTTCTGCATGATAGCCACCTGTATAAAACCTTGTTGTTACAAATACTATATAAAAAATGATTGATCCAACCAAGTTCTTCATAAGCACACCAAGCAGCATAACAAGAACCACTTCCAATATTGTAGATAGCAATATTTCAACTCCGTACCGATAGTATTTCTTTGGAACATAAATTCCATTTTGCAAAATATATTCTAATGATTAATAATCGTTTTTAATGATATGTACCATTATATAATTACGATTTTCTTTGCCAATAACCCATCCAAATAACAGCAAAGATAAAACACCAAGAAATATAGGAGGAACTAAATTACCCTAAAATATAGATATTTCATTTAAAATTTAAAAATTCAAAACAACACCTCATAAAAAATCCTTTTGTAAATATCCTCGTAAATAGAAGCTATTTCCAGAACTATTCCTCCTACATATGTCTAATTCGTTTGCAATTTTCAATACCAAGATAAATCCATCAAACGACATAATTAAGATAATATACAATTATCCTCCATCGACTCAAATTAACAATATAATTATACACAATCAAATAACATTTTTCAATAGATTTAGCGATATTTATACAAGCTTGTC
>JAMPEO010000123.1 GCA_023665105.1 Candidatus Gastranaerophilales bacterium
TTAACATTTCACCTTTTG
The DNA here is from genome assembly GCA_023665105.1 of Candidatus Gastranaerophilales bacterium. Classification (GTDB taxonomy): domain Bacteria; phylum Cyanobacteriota; class Vampirovibrionia; order Gastranaerophilales; family Gastranaerophilaceae; genus UBA2883. Next base: position 19 of record JAMPEO010000123.1, read on the forward strand.
CGTTAGTACTGATTTTTTCTCCGATTTTTTTACCTTCTTTACTTAAGATATCTGTAGTACCAACATTAGGGTAGAATTTCTTAACCAATTCAGGTTTAAAGTACTTAGCCGGATTAGCACACATTTTCTTCATACCGAGTGCAAGCGGTGTGGCAAATATCATCGGCCAAACAAAACCTACACCACCTGATGCTATTGAGTGACAAGATGCGTATGTTGCGTCACCTTTATCCTCCGTAACCAAGAAGTTAGTTGCAGGTCTTGCCCCTACACATAATGCTAATGAGAACAAGGATTGACATAAAACCTGATTCTCAGCAGCCATGTCCAAAACCTTACCCAGAGTTTCACTCTGCATAAACTTTGTGAGTCGTGAACCTTTGTTGCCGCCATTTGCAGCTGCAGTATGCAATACTTTAGGAACTACACTCGTAACTTTATTAATCATCACACATTCCTTTTCTGTTGTTGCTGAATTCTTAATTGATGTCTGGTTGAATAAAACGCGGTTATTTCATCTGACCTTAGGATAGTTATTAGATCTTGCGTTGTATGTGTTTTAATCATAGTTTCCAATCTAAAATTCATTTTCGTATAACCTTCTATACATTCATATTAAATCAAACCAAACTTTTTTTTGCTATTTTGTTGCAAAACTGTTACATTTAAGTTTTTAAAGCTATTTAGCAGACCAATAAAGGTTTATAGAGATTTTATACAAATTTAACCAAATATTGTTTATGTAATTTTTTACATGCTATAATTGACATGTTAGCAGGAAGCTATTTATATAAAGGATTTATCGGCATGATAAAATTACCTGATACTATCACAACAATTATCACAGATTTTGACGGTATACTTACCGACAACTTTGTATATATAAACGAAAATTCTTTATCTACCAGAAAAATGAACTATAAAGATATAACCGGATGTTTTATGTTAAAACAAAACGGTTATCAAATTTGTATTATATCAGGAGAAAGAAATCCTGCTATTGAATGGATAAAAAACACTTTTGAACTAAATGATGTACATCAAAGAATACGAGAAAAATTACCGGTTCTTAAATCAATCATAGAAAAATATCAATTAACTCAAGATGAATATGTTTACATTGGAGATGACATAAATGACATTGATTGTCTAGAATATGCTAAATACAAAATAACAGTACCTAACGCCACTAAAAAGGTAAAAGAATTAAAAAACATCCAAATTACAGAATGCTCCGGCGGCGATGGAGCTTTTAGGGAGGTAGCAGATTGTCTGACAGATATTTAATAAAATCAAAAGATTTAATAAAAAAGATTGCAGAAAAGATTACAAAAGCTAATACCTTAATCAATCAATACAATAAGCTCGGTAAAACACCAGGCATGCCTTCTAACGCCTTTATAAATATGGCCAATTCAATGTATATGATGGGATGTTTTAAAGAAGCTGAAGAGCTGCTACAAAGTGCTGTTTGCTTTCCAACAAAATCTTCAAACGCACTCATAAATCTTGGCGTGATAAAACAAACGACAGGTGACTACAAGCAAGCTATCAAATTCTATCTTGCTGCATACAAAAAAGATAAAAAGAATACAAAAGCTCTTAGTCTTTGGGGGAACTGTCTTGCCATGATGGGCAAAACAGAAGAAGCAATTACAAAATACGAACACGCAATAAAAATAAACAAAGAAGATGCTGATGTTTATCTTGCTTGGGGTGCATTACTAATCAAGAAAAAAGAATATACAGAAGCAAAAGAGAAATTGAACCTTGCTGTACAATATAATACTAAAGACGCAAGACCGCTTTATATGCTTGCAATAGTAGAAATCGAAACAGGAGACCTTGATTCTGCATTAGAAAAACTGATGATAATCATAAATTCTACTGAAAATAATTTTGAAGCATTACACAATATTGCATACATATATTTTAGAAAAAAAGATTATGAAAACGCTATTTCTTACGCAAAAAAATCATTAGCAATATTCCAACATAAAGTTGAAACATATCTTCTCTTAGGTGATATATATGCATTACAGGATAAAGAAAAAGAATCTTTGCAATTCTACGAAATGGCAGAAATGAATAATCTAAAAACATTCTTTTTATATATGTCATGGGCTGTATCACTTCAAAAATTCAAACATCATGAAAAAGCTATTGAAAAGCTTAACCAAGCAAATGAATGCCTAAACGCAAAGAAATGTGATGAAATATACGCAAGATTAGCAGTTTCATACTTACGAACAAATCAAATTGATCTGGCAGTAGAAAATAAAAACAAAGCGTTAGAAATAAATCCTAACAACTATATTGCAAATAGCATTGCAACAGAATTAGAAATAGAAAACGCTAATTATCAAGCAGCGTTAGAATATCTAAAAAAATGCGAAAATGATTTTGAAAATAAGGGCTATAACTTTATGCTCAAAGCAATTTGCTATGAAAACCTTGAAAACAAAGAAAAAGCTATTGAGTTTTATGAAAAAGCACTTGAATACAATCCTAAATCTAAAGATATTTATGCAAAATATTGCGATTTCCTTATTAGTATTAAAGATTATGAAAATGCACAAAAGAAACTCAAAACAATAACCAAAACTATTGAAGACATAGACTTATTAAAACTATACTTTGTTGCACTATACAACCTTGCAAAACAAAATGGTTATAAGTATAATGTAGAAAAAGCTGTTAAAATAGCAGAAAAAGCGGAAATGATAAATAAAGAGGCATTTCCCTATCAAGACGAAAAAGAGGAATTAAAGGGACTTTTGAGGAATTATGAGTAGAAAGATAATTGTTCAAAAATTTGGCGGAACGTCAGTTGCAGACACAAGCAAAATTAAGAATGTTGCAAATACTATATTAAGAGAACGAAATCTCGGAAATGATGTCGTTGTTGTTGTTTCTGCTATGGGACATACAACTGACCATTTAGTAAAAATGGCAAAAGAAATATCATCAAATCCATCCGGAAGAGAAATGGATATGCTTTTGTCAACAGGAGAAGGTATTTCAATCGCATTGCTAGCAATGGCAATACAAGCTGCTGGTGGCGATGCAATTAGTATGAATGCTATGCAAGTTGGTATCATAACCGAGAATGTGCATTCAAAAGCAAGAATTGTAGATATAAAAACAGACAGAATAAAAAAACATCTTAACAATGGTAAAGTTGTTGTAATTGCAGGATTTCAAGGTGTAACACCTGATGGTGAAGTTACGACTTTAGGCAGAGGCGGTTCTGACACATCTGCTGTAGCACTTGCAGCTGCACTGAACGCTGCAAGATGCGATATTTATACCGACGTGGAAGGTGTTTATACAACAGACCCGAGACTTGTTCCAACAGCGTCAAGACTCGAAACAGTTTCTTATGAAGAAATGCTTGAACTTGCTAGAGTAGGGGCAAATGTTCTTCATCCAAGAGCTGTTGAAACTGCTAAAATGTTTAATGTACCTTTAAGAGTACGAAGCAGTTTTAAATTAGAAAATTTAGGAACATTAATTGTAGGAGTAGAAGATATGGAACTTCAAAGACCTGTTACAGGCGTTGCATCTGATTTATCACAACTAAGAATTGTTGTTTGTGACGTTCCTGACGTACCAGGACGTGCAGCACAAATATTCAACAATTTATCAGAAGCAAACATTTCTGTTGATATGATTATTCAATCTTATGCCAGAAAAGTTGAAAATACTAATGATATTGCTTTCACTATTGATAAAACCGACTTAGACAAAACATTAAAAACATTAGATGCAATGAAAGATGCCATCGGTGCAAGTCGTTTTCAAGTTGATGAAAACATCGCTAAAGTTTCAATAGTTGGTGCCGGCATGATTGACCGACCTGGTATAGCTGCTTCGATGTTTAACACTCTTGCCAGTCAGAATATTAATATTAAAATGATATCCACCAGCGAAATCAAAATCAGCTGTCTTGTTGATGAATTAGATGCTGATAAAGCAGTTGTTGCATTACACGAAGCATTTAATCTAAGCTGTGATGAAGTTGCAGAAGTAAAGGGTACACTCCCTGACGTATAGAAAGGTTCAACATGAAAAAAATTATATTAAGCACATTTTTATTTTTAGCAGTAATGGGCACAGCACTTGCTGTAAGTACAAAATCAGATGCTTTAGCATTCTTTAACAGCTATGTACAAGCAGCAAACACATACAGTCCTACTGTAACAACAATGTATTCTCCCACTGCTAAAATTATTAGAGAAGTTGTAAAACCGGATGGTTCTACTGTAACAAGAGTAACCAATACACAAAGATATATTAGTGAAATGAAAAAAGGTCAAGCTATTGCAAAAGTAAGACGATATAAAAACTATTATTCTAATATTACTGTAACTCAAACAGGAACTGATACTTATAAAGTTTCATCATTAAGACAGCCTTCAGGAGAAAAATATAAATTAAAAGCTTATATGATTGTAAAAAAACAACCTGATGGCAAATGGTTAATCACAGAAGAAATGATGCAAACAAAAGTTCAAATGCTAATTAACGCAAAATAAAAAAACGGGGAAATCCCGTTTTTTTTTATATTACAAGTTTATATCCACCACCGTAAATTGTTTCTATATATTTCTTATCACCGGAAATCTTATTTATCTTACTACGTAAATGTCGTATATGTACTCTTATTGTTTCTATATCATCATCCGGACCGTAACCCCAAATATCTTTTAACAACTTTTTAGATGAAACCATATTTCCATGATTTTGGAATAATATATAAAAGATTTCAAATTCTATAGGTGTCAGCTTTGCAATATTTTCATTAATTTTAACAGAATAACTTTCCGGTAAAAGTGTAACTTCTTTATAAATCAAGAGTTCTTTTGTTGCCATTGATTCAGGTAATTTCCTTGAACGTTTTAACAACGCTCTTACCCTAACAAGAAGTTCATCCATTTCGAACGGTTTAACCAAATAATCATCAACACCAATATCAAACCCCTTAACCTTATCATTAAGTTGTGATAAAGCTGTGAGCATTAAAATTGGAGTATCCTTCGTTGAATCATTCTGTCTTATTCGTTGAGCAACAGTAAAACCGTCAACCTCCGGCATCATAACATCCAAAACAACTAAATCAGGAATTTCTTGTTTTGCTACTGCAAATCCTGATATCCCATCATAAGCTTGAAGCACACTGTAACCGTGCAATTCAAGATTAACTTTTATTAGCTCGTTAATTGCTATATCATCATCTACTACTAAAATCTTATTCATAATTTTATTTTAGTATAAAAATCAGATTAGTGAATAGGATAGAAGATTAAGAAAATAGCAAGTAGTTCAAGTGCATAAAAATTTAATTTAGTGTAGAATGTTGTTGTGAATATATTAGATGTTAAAAACTTAAATTTATCTTTTAAATTAGAATCAGGTATTTATAAAACGCTGTATGATGTATCTATTTCTTTGAAAAAAGGTGAAATTCACGCACTTGTAGGTGAATCTGGCTGTGGAAAATCAATTACAGCTATGAGTATAATACAACTATTACCTAAAAATGCTGTTATTACCGGTGGTAAAATAATATATAATGATACTAATCTACTAAATATAAAAGAAACAG
>JAMPEO010000124.1 GCA_023665105.1 Candidatus Gastranaerophilales bacterium
AAGATAGAAAATATGATACAGACTTAGCTGCATTAGATACTGAAAGAAATGCTATTAAACAAGAAATGGAAACATTGAAAACAGTAGCTAAAGAAAACGTTGAAAGAACGTTCAAATTATTCTCATAAAAAAGTTAAATAAACTATTTCAAACCCAATATTAGACTTACCATAATATTATTTTAATACTGAAAAAATATCTAATGATATCAATATTTTGGTTTTCTAAATTTTTCAGTTACTTTTTTTACAACATTAGCAATAGATATTCTATATCTTACATATTCAGCAAGGTCTCCTTCAGGAGCAGAAAGTTTAAATCCTACATTCTTCTGATTAAATCTTTGGCGAAACATTTCAACACCTTCTTTTACAACTTGTTCTGTTTGAGAAAGTGCTTCAAACGCTTTTCTTCCTTTTTTAAGGTCTGCAGAACCAGTGAAATTAGTACTAACTTGTGTTACTCTCATACACACCCCTTTTATCAATTAAATTTGTACTAAATTATAACATATTTCGTTACAAGGTTCAATAAAAACAGTCTTTTGATACAAAAGAATTGAACCCTGTTAGATAATTACTAACCAACTTTTATTTATCAGAAACAAGTTGTTTAATTAAACTATTAAAACTGTCAAAAATTTTTACACCTTTATTTTCTTCTTTAGCAAATGTTTTTTCAATAGTTGGATTAGTTGATGAAATAGTATGTTTCAAATAAGTCTGCCCCATACGTGTTTTAAAGTTTTTTATTTTTATTGAATCACAGCACTTTGTATCTTCACCTGTGAAAACGGATAGAGTTTTGCCATTGTAAAAACCAACTATTGGTTTTTCATTATATGTTTTAAAACAAGGTGCAATATGATTTTCAAACCTTAAAACATCACTAATTTGTGCTGATGATTTATATCTGGCATTAAACGTTGTGTTCTGATTTCCAATAGATGTAATTTTCATTATTTATATTCCCTTAATTATAGACCACACGATACAGTTTGACAGACAAATTATAACAGAGTTGGATAAGAAGTTCAATATTATAACAACCAAATATTTTTATACAAACACTGGCAAAAAATATTTTTAGAGGTTTTAAATTAAAAAAATAAGGAGCCAAATTATGAATATTTCACCTGTATCAAATATGTCTAATTTTAGAAATCAAACCTCATTTGGAATGGCATTTAAAAAACCAAGTAAAGAAGTTAGCGAATTTTTTTATAGCGTAATGAGTCCAATGAATCCAACCGAAAGAGCGACTTTTGTTAAGCAGGTAGGAGAAAATATTGGACGTGCAAAATCTTGTCCTGTACCAATAGAACACACTCTTTGCCCTGATTATTGCACACATTATGGTGCAAAAGTTGGTGATGTAATATATACTTATAATCCTCAAAAATCAACTAATAGAGTAAATAGCATTCTAGAATCAATGGATAAAGCAATAGCAGCCGCAGAAAATCAACATGACTTAAATGTTAACAAAGCAAATTTAGATAATATCCTTAACGCATAGATTTTTGTTGATACTTATACATCTTTTTTAAAATTCTTGGTTTTGCAACTAACTTTGCCCATTGTCTAAATTATGTACCACGCAATGATTTTACTCGATATCCAACCGAAATAATAACATCTAAGTTATAGTAGTTTGTGGGTTTCGTAGAAAAATCGGAAATTCCGATTTTTCTCTTGGATAAATCTTCTTATAGTTCACCTTCAGCATAAATATTTCAAATGTGCTCGTTAATCGTAGAACATAATTTATCAAATAAGCGTGACATATCATCAATAGTAAGCCATACCGTTTCATCCTCAAATCTGACATCAATAGAAACTTTATTGTCATCAGTATTAAATATTACTATTTGTCCTTTATTCATAAAATCATACTATCACAAGGTCGTGTTGACTATGAAATGCTCAACGCAGGAGTATTACAATATAAGAATAGTTCTTAGGTTAGATATTTTGTAATGTCTATTGACATATCACACTTTATACTTTATACTTTTGAAATATGCAAACTATAAAGTATGAGGCAATATGCACAAACTTTTATCTGAAATAGAAATAAATAGAGAAAATTAATAAAGCTCTTAAAAAATAAGAATAATAAAAATGAATTTAACAAATGGCTTAAGACAGAACTGGCATATACTTCAAACGCTATTGAGGGAAATACACTCACCAGAAAAGAAACTCAGCTTGTAATTGAGGAAAATCTTACTTCTTCCTCAAAGCCATTAAGGAATTACATAGAAGCCGTAAATCACGCAAAAGCTTTTTGCAAAATCATAGAATTGCTTGATAGTAACTCTAATTTAAATGAAAGAACTGTTTTTGATATTCACAAAACTATATTGATTGGACTAGATGATACTAATGCAGGTTTTTATAGAGATTGTAGAGTTCGTATTTCAGGTTCAAATACAATCTTGCCAAATCCGCTTAAAGTTCCTGAGTTAATGGATGATTTTTATAAATGGTTGGATGAAAATGTGGATAATGAACCGATTACTGGAATAATGGCCCATTTAAAATTTGTATCTATTCACCCATTCACAGACGGAAATGGCAGGACAGCAAGACTTTTAATGAACACGCTACTTCTAAAATATGGCTACGCTCCAATAATAATCCGCCCAACTGACAGAAAAAAATACCTTACAGCGATTGAAAATTATCAAACCAAGAACAAAGAAGAAACCTATATAAAATTTATGTTGCGTATACTAAATCGTTCAATGAAAGTTGCTATAAATATGTTTGAATTTGAAAATGCAAATTCCACAACTGAACTATTGACAATATCAAAATATGCAAAACATAAAGGCGTGCCAACTTCTACAATAAGATACTGGATAGAGATAGGAAGAATCAAGCCAACAAGTTATACTAACTCAGGATATATGTTGTTTGCAAAGGATTAACTATTAGTGATGGCATCTTATTTACTGTCTTGTGGGGTTCTTAGACCCTTTCATAAAGCAAAAAGAGATAGACTTTCGTCTATCTCTTTAAATTGTATTTGAGGGGACAAAGTTTGAACTTTTCGTTAAAGAATTTATTAAAATTTTAGGTCAATCTGACGTAATAGAGCTTTCTGGAAGAGTTAGAGCCTACTTGAACTCTCAAAAGTGAATAATAACAATAAAAAAGAGTTTTTTAAAAGCTCTTTTTTGAAAAATTGTATTTGAGGGGACAAAGTTTGAACTTTTCGTTAAAGAATTTATTAAAATTTTAGGTCAATCTGACGTAATAGAGCTTTCTGGAAGAGTTAGAGCCTACTTGAACTCTCAAAAGTGAATAATAACAATAAAAAAGAGTTTTTTAAAAGCTCTTTTTTGAAAAATTGTCGTAGGCGGGACTTGAACCCGCACGGGTTGCCCCACACGCCCCTCAAACGTGCACGTATACCGATTCCGCCACTACGACATAATTAATTATTAAATTATTTTTTGTTTTGGTTTGATGTCTTCGTGACGGAGGGTTGTCACCCCCTCTCCTCGAAATGATATTTAATCATTTCTCGTCGGCAGAGTGCCACTACGACATAACCAACTTTAATTATAACGTAAATCACCACATTTTGCAAAATCTAAAAATATAAACTTAAACTTGTCTACTAAACCCATTTCAGCATCTATTCTACGTACGTTCAGATACAGACCCTGAAATAAATTCAGGGTGACAACATGGTTTTGCCGTCATTCTGAACTTGCGGATTTGCGGTAGGGCGACGGCGAAGCCTAGCCCGTAAGTAGGAGGAAAACCACGCATATCACTTCACTCGCATTAAACGGGTCTACGGTCTTTGCCTACACAAAGCCCTACGCCCTCTGCTCGTTCGTTCTTTTCCGACAACACGCATAATCCAAGACAGTTTCAGAATCTATTCCCTGAACATTTGTAATACAACTGAAATCTGCTTGGATTATTGCTTCTCACTTCACCGTCGCTCACTTTGTTTGCATTGCAAACTATTGTTCGCTTTGCTCTGTGCTAATTCGAGTTTCGTGACTTCGTCACTCACTCTACACAAAATTCGCAATTCAGGGGGGGGCACTATTTGTATAATCTCATACATAAATAAAGCTCTAAAAAATATCAACTATTTAGTTGATGACTTTTCTTTTGATATGATTAATAATATCATTACGGGGGAGTTTGGGATAATGTTTAATAGCTTAAACACAGAAAATATAATTACTAAATCTCAAATGTATGAGCAAATGCTTCCTGATAAAATTTTGGGTGACAGCTTTGCAAAAACTGTTTCTTATCACGGCATACAGAATAATTTTTGCTTAGATATCCCTGAAATTCTTGAAGAAGAACAACGCCAACAAGAACACAGAAATGATATTGCTAAGTTCACCAAACTTGCTATGTCTGATATAGAAAATATCACTCATAACAAACTCGTTGAAGAAAACTTCACAACAACTGAACTTGATGCAATATTTGGAGATAATATTATATCTTCTCTTTCAACCAATGAACAACTTCTTAATGACTTAGGTTTATTATAATGATAAAATCTAATTAATGCTAAAGAAGTTAAAAAAATTTTATTATACAAAAATACTCAAAAAGAAGTATTATAGGGTTGGTGAATGCAAAGGCTGCGGCAGGTGCTGCCGACAGATTTATGTCAAGCACGCAAAAGGTGTTATCAAAGAAGAAAAGGATTTTGAAAATCTTAAACACCAACATCGATTTTATACCTATCTAAAAGTTACAGGAAAAGATGAAATAGGCTTGATTTTTGAATGCACAAACCTCGACCCAGAAACTCATCTTTGCAAAATCCATAAAACACGTCCGGGTATATGCAGAAGATATCCGCAAGAAGAAATCTTCGGTATGGGCGGAGCTCTTTCTGAAGATTGCGGATACAAACTTGAACCCATAGAATCTTTTGACGAAGTGTTTTCTAAAGTTAAAAAAAGTTCAAAAAAACAAACCCTATGGGAAAAAATATTCCATAGGATTTGATAAAGCTTTTTGTTATTAAAATATTATTATCTTCTGTCAGTAACTTTAATTAAATGCCAACCAAACTGTGTCCAAACAGGTTTGGAAATTTCACCAACCGGCAAGCTAAATGCAGCGATTTCGAATTGCGGAACCATTTGACCACGCTTGAAATAACCTAAATCACCACCGTTTTGACCGGAAGGACATTTTGAATATAATTTTGCATAATATTCGAAAGAACCGTTTCCATCAACAATATCATCTCTTATTTGTTCAGCTTGATGCATACTTGATACAAGTATATGACTTGCTCTAACCTCTGTTACAGGAACATCTGCCTGTGCCAAACCTATAAAACATAATACTAACATTATTGATAATAATAAAAACTTTTTCATTAAATAACCTTTCTATTTTATGACAATAGTATTATTCTAAGATTTTTTTTACAATAGTGCAACATGTTAATTTAGTTTACAAGCTAATTTGTTTTCATATTTGATTATTCTGTTTGTTTTATTTAAACTTGTATTGCACTAAATATATTAAGGAGAAACAAAAATGACGCAGCAATATATGCCTCAACAAAAGACCAGAACCGCTTTG
>JAMPEO010000125.1 GCA_023665105.1 Candidatus Gastranaerophilales bacterium
TGTTTTTAGTATTTTTTCCGTGCTTTATTTGAAAGAACAATTCAAATGGAACTATTTAGTCGGATTTATATTTATAATACTTGCTGCATTTTTTATATTTAAAAAATGGTAAATGATGCATATTTATGTTATAAATCTATTATGAAAAGTGGTTTTACAGCAATAATAGGACGTCCAAATGTCGGCAAATCTACTCTTTTAAATCAAATATTAGAGCAGAAAATTGTTATTGCAACAAATAAAGCTCAGACAACACGAAAACGTATTAAAGGTATTTACACAACATCTGACTATCAGATAGTTTTTGTTGATACACCCGGAATACATAAACCTTTAAACAAATTAGGCGAGTTTCTGCTCGATGAAGCTAAAGTCTCTGTACCTGATGCGGATGTGGTTCTTTTTTTAGTCGATGTATCAACTCCGGCTGGTAAGGGTGATAGATGGATTGTAGAAAATGTACTTGCTAATGTTAATGTGCCGGTAATAATGGTTCTTAACAAGACAGATAAAGCTTCTCCCAAAAAGATTGATGAAAATATTCTTTCTTATAAAGATTTATATCCAAATGCAATCGAAACTATTCGTATTTCTGCAAAAACAGGTAAAAATAAATCAAAACTTGTGGATGCGATTACTAAATACCTTCCTGATGGAGAAATGCTTTATCCGGAAGATATAGTTACAGAAGAAAATATGCGTTCTATTGTTGAAGAAATTGTAAGAGAGAAAATTCTAATCAATACACAGGATGAGATTCCTCACTCTGTTGCAGTAAAAGTAGATGAATACAAAGAAGATGAAGATATTGACAGGATACGTGCAACTATTTTTTGTGAACAAAAAAGTCAAAAAGGAATTCTTATTGGTAAAAACGGTAGTTTATTAAAATTGATTGGTACACAAGCAAGACAAGATTTAGAAAAGATTGTTGAAAAGAAAGTGTTCTTAGGATTGCAAGTGAAAATAGAAAAAGATTGGCGTAAAAAAGATAAAATACTTAAAAATTTCGGTTATGTTACTGAAGAAAAATAAAATGATTGTCAAAATCGTTAAAACCTCTTAACACTCTGACCGATAACAAGTTTTATGATAAAATGATTATTAGCTTAGTAGATTTGGTTTATGGGATATGGCTAAAATGGCAGAATTAGAGAATTTTGAGAGTATAAACAATAATTTTAATGAAATAAAAATGCTTATAAGTGATGTGAAAGAGAACATGATGAACAATGAAGATTGTAACAATCAGTTCTATAATATTTTACAAACTATAGATAGTATGGTTGAGTCATTAGAAAATATTGCCAATGAGAAAACAAAGCCATCTGATGAATTTACTATACTTCAGACAAATGTGCTTGAAGTTCGTAATGAAATCTCAAAAATGAATAAAAATATCGACGAAGTTATCTGCGAAAGCTTAAAAGACATTATGATTAAGCTAAGTGAAAAAATCAATCGATTAGAAATCTTAACTAATAATGCAGGTATTGATCAACAAGTTGTTATGAATGTTACAGGACAAGTTGAAAAAAGTTTGTCTGTACAGCTTAAAGAGACTTCTGATATTTTATACGCACAAGGATTATCTTCTGCGGAGTCTACAAGAACAAGTTTTGAAACGATAAACAGCAATATGAGAGAATGTGTTGAATATCTTGAAAAAGCGTTTAATACATCTAATGAAACTGCTGTACAACATATTTCAGATGATTTGACAGTTTTAGGTACTACTATTGAAAAAACAAACGATAACCTTAAGAGAAGTGTTATCGATTTATTTACCCGCATACAAGAAGAAATGAGAAATATTTCTAAGGGTTCAAATGGAACTTCGGAAGCTGTGAGTGGTGATTTTGATAAAGATTTTGAAATGCTTAAAAATGGTATTTATAATCTTAATCTTAATACGGAACAAAGGATTGCTCATCTTAGTCAACTGGTTTCTGAACTCGATGTTTTTAAAAAAATGGAAATGTTCTCTAAGTTGAAAGATTTGCCTGCTATTGGTGATTTAAAACATACATTAGAGAATAATATAAAACGTGTTGTTGATATGTATTCTTACACACTTCAGTCTTCTCAGGATAGAAATGAACTTGATGAAGCAGCTCAAGAATTTAGAAATAATATTTATAATGAAATTGTTTCTATGTTGAGTAATGTCTCTGAATATATTATTGAGAATGAAGATGATGTCTTGAAACAGCTTGGTTCTGACTCTAATAATTTAGGAAGCTTAGATGTATTTGCGGAAAAAATTGATGAGCTTACTTCTGTTACAGAATTGAATAATTCCGGATATGATAATATTCAAATTGAATTGAAGGATTTGAGAGAAAAAAGTAATGATATTCTTGAAACTCTTAGAAAAAATAAGAAAAATACTGTTGATGAAACATTAATTGAGATAAAAAATAATGTTGAAGAAATTAGAGCCAGAGGTGAATCTCTTAGAAAACAGGGTTCTGAGGTTAGTGATGTTGTAAGAGAATGTACAAAAAGTATTATCGAGTTTAATGAACCTGTTAATAACGATATTAAAGAAATGTTATCAGATATTAAAAAGAATATCTCTATCTTGCAATCCGGTGATGAAGAAACAGATTATACATACAGTATGCAGGATATTGAATCTGATGTTGCTAAAATTCGCATTTATTTAAACGAATTAAATCAAAATGGTGTATCTGTTAATACAGAAGAATTTTCTGATGAACTAAATAGTGTTGTTGTTATGGTTGATTCGATGAAACAACAACTTAATAAAATTGATGAATGTGATTTATCGGATACTATTGATAAGCTTAAAGAAGACGTCACAAGTATCAGTACAAGGGTTAATAAATTATTGCTAACTTCTGATAATTCTTCTCAAATGATTGAAAATTCGCTTAAAGAATTTAAACTTTTGTCAGAAGAGATTGATGAACAAATAAAACTTATATCTTCATCAAATAAATTTAAAACAATAGAAGAAAATCTGTCGGATGTTAAAACAGCTTTGGTAGAAAGTAACAGTTATAATAGTATAATAAATCAATCCTTGATTATGTTAGCAGAATGGGTTGATAGTGCAGGTGAAACAATTACTAATATTTCTGAAAAATTGGATAAGTTAAATGAAATTGATGAAGTTAAAACCATAGTTACATCTCTTCCTGAACCTATAAACTATGATGATGCATTCAAGACAATAGAAGTAAAACTTTTGGAACAAGAAGAACGTATTACTAAACAAGAAGAGCGTTTGAATAAATTGGATGAGAAACTAAATACCATTTTAGAATTAACTGCCAAGAATGATGCTTCTGATGTTATGGCAAAAATGAATGATATAGATTCAAAGATGGAAAAACTTAACAAGAGTATTGAAAGACTAACATCTTATGTTAACGAAGAATAAAATAGTTTCGGATTTAGAACGAATATTATCCTCTAAAAATATATTATCAGCACCTGAAGAATGCTATGTGTATGCACAAGATGGAACAAATGGTATTGTTTCTGATGTTATACCTGATGCAGTTGTTTTCCCTGAAACAATAGAAGAAGTTCAAGCGATTCTTAGGTTTGCAAATGAATATAAAATTCCGATAGTTGCACGTGGTGCCGGAACAAATCTCGTTGGTGCTTGTATCCCTGAAAAAGGTGGTATAATTCTTAATTTTACAAGAATGAATAAAATTCTTGCGATAAATAAAACCAATATGACAGCAACTGTTCAACCGGGAGTTGTTGTCGAAGAACTTCAAAAACAAGTGATGGCACAAGGTTTATTTTTTCCGCCTGATCCGTCTAATATGCGAGTATCTACTGTTGGAGGTGCTATTGCTCAATCAGCAGGTGGACCAAAAACATTCAAGTATGGTACCACTAAAGATTATATTTTAGGTCTTAAGGTTGTACTTGCAGATGGTACTCTTATCAAAACCGGTTCAAACACTATTAAGAATGCAACAGGGTATCATTTGGAACAATTATTTATAGGAAGTGAAGGCACTTTGGGAATTGTTGTGGAAGCAACATTGAAGCTTATTCCGAAACCGGAAGTAACACGTGTTGTTCTTGCATATTTTAATGATGTAGATGAAGCCACAAAATCTGTTAATAAGATGATAGATGCAAATTTATGGCCGTCTACGATTGATTTTATGAATAAGAATACTCTTCAGACTATAGAAAAGTTCTATCCGGCAGGATTGCTTACTGAAAAGGAAGCAGCATTGATAATAGCAATAGATGGATTTGAGTCTGCTATGGATACACAAGTTGAAAGATTAAAATCCGTTTTAAATGAATCTGGTTCATCTGATATTATAATTTCAAAAACAGAAGAAGAACAAGAACGAATTTGGACTGCACGGCGGGCATCTTTTGCTGCAACTGCAAAGTTAAGACCTGATGTAATTTCTAATGATTTGATTGTTCCCAGAGAAAATATTTCTAAGTTGGTGAAAGGCATCAATGAAATATGTGCTAAATATTCATTACCTGTTTGTATTGTGGGACATATCGGCGATGGAAATATTCATCCACAAATAGCGCTTGATTTAAATAATCAAAAAGAGTCTGAAAATTATGATTTGGCAAAATCAGAATTGTATTCTTTAACATTAAATCTTGGCGGAACATTATCTGCGGAACACGGAATTGGTTCTGAAAAGAGGATGTTTATGTCTCAAGCAATAGATGAAAATACGCTTATGTGTATGAAAAATATAAAAAGGATGTTTGATCCGAATAATATACTTAATCCGAATAAAATCTTTTATTTTGAGTAAATAAAAGATATATGTTATACTTGTTTCGGAAATAAAAGTTAGGAGTTTTAATATGGACGCTATAGTAATATATTGTACAGTACCTGATAAAAGAGTAGCAAAAGAAATTGCTAAATATATTATCAAACATCATCTTGCAGCTTGTGTTAGTGCAGTTGATAGAGTAGAGTCTGTATTTTCTTGGGATGGTGAAATTGAAAAAGAGAAAGAAGTAATGTTGATGATAAAAACATTAAGACCAAATTTTGAAAAGATTAAAGTTTTGATCACAGAACTTCATCCGTATAATGTTCCTGAAATTATCGCAGTTCCTATCGTAGATTGCAGTAAAGAGTATCTTCAATGGTTAGCACACGAGACAAAACAATAAAAAAAGAACTCGTAAAATATATTTCATCACTAGGTATTCAAGTAAATACCATTACAAAAGCTCGAGGGAATAAAGGTTTGTTTCGGGTTGGTCGTATTGATGTTTCAAAATGTTAGATGATGAAAATGCAATAAAAACTCTTGTGCATGAATATGCACATTATGTAAATTATTTGCTTGATAAAAAAGTGAAAAATCTTGAGGTTTTGTTTAAAGAAGATACTCCCGAATTGAGAGAAGAATTGCTTGCAGTAACTCATTTTGTTGATAAAAATGCTACGTGTCACAAATTATTTAATGAGCGTGAAAAACTAAAACAAAGTATAAAAAAACTTTCTGATTCTATAAAAATTAAATATCCT
>JAMPEO010000126.1 GCA_023665105.1 Candidatus Gastranaerophilales bacterium
CAATACCCAAAGCCATTACAATTCCTCTAAAACCGTTTATTTGTATTACATTTATCTTTTTCTTCATGTTAATCCTTACTATTTATTGTGATTGACTAGTTCTAAAAATTCTTCCTCATTCAATATTTTAACACCTAAAGATACTGCTTTGTCAAATTTTGAACCTGCATTTTCGCCAGCAATAACATAAGATGTTTTTTTAGAAACAGATGAAGAGGTTTTTCCACCCATCTCTTTTATTCTAGCACCCGCATCATCTCTTGTCATGGATTGTAAAGTTCCTGTTAAGACAAATGTTAAACCTGCAAGTTCATCAGATTGTTTTTGCGAACCAGAAACAGGAGTCACACCAAGCTCAACCAACTCATCTATCATTTCAATATTTTTTTCTTTTCTAAAGAAATCATAGATACTTTTTGCAATTTTTTCACCAACACCCTCAATAACTGCAAAATCCAATAAAGTTGCAGACTTCAATTTTTCTAACGAATCAAATTCATTAGTAATGATTTCAGCGGTTTCTTTCCCGACATGCCTGATAGATAACGCTGTAATAAACCTTGATAATGGTCTGTTTTTACTAGCTTGTATTGAATGGTACATATTTGAGGCAGATTTTTCTTTAACCAAATCTAATTGCATAAAATCTTGTTGAGAAAGCTTGTAAAAATCTGCCGGAGTTTTAACCATGCCTTTATTATAAAGCTGTTCTATAACAGATGGTCCGATATAATCGATATTCATTGCTTCTTTTGAAACCCAATATTCAAGCTTTGCTTTCACAACAGCAGGACAATCTTCGTTTGAGCAATATGCAACAACTTCACCTTCACGATATTCTAACGGCGAATGACATTGCGGACATTCTGTCGGAGGAATATATTTTGGACGTGTATAATGTGCCTCATCGTCAACTGTTTTAATCACTTTAGGAATAATTTCTGCTGCTTTTTTAATAAAAACATCATCACCTATTCTTACATCTAATCTTTCTATTTCATCAAAATTATGTAAACTTGCCCTTGCAACAGTACTACCTGCAAGCAAAACCGGTTCAAGTATAGCAACCGGAGTTATAGCCCCTGTTTTTCCAACGCCGATTTCAATGTCATTCAATCTTGTTGATATCTCTTCCGGAGGAAACTTAAACGCTGTCGCCCATTTTGGAGCACGTGCAGTATATCCAAGTTCGTTTTGTGCAGCAAAACTATTTATCTTTACAACAACACCATCCGTTGCATAATCCAAATCAAAACGTTTTGTTTCCCACTCTTTACAGAAATCGATAACACCATCAATATCCTTAACTAATCTGATATTTGGATTAGTTTTAAAACCTAATTTTTTAATATATTGAATACTATCCCAGTGTGTTTTTATATCACTGTTGCCATTAGGTAATATAACCGTATAGGTAAACATAGAAAGATCACGTTTAGCGGTTATTGTACTGTCTAATTGTCGTAGTGAACCTGATGCAGCATTTCGAGGGTTAGCAAATATTTTTTCATTATTTTGCATATTTTCTTCATTCAATTTATTGAAAGAAGAAATCGGCATATAAATTTCTCCTCTAACATCAATATCAATATCTTCAAACAATTTAAGCGGTATTGCTTTTACTGTCTTAAGATTTTGGGTAATATTTTCACCGGTAATTCCATCTCCACGTGTAACACCTGTTGTAAAGACACCGTTTTCATAATTTAATGCTATCGCTAGTCCATCAATTTTTAATTCACAAACAAGCTCAAGACTATCTTGTCCATATTCTTTACACACACGCTCATACCATTTACGCAAATCTTCAGCGTTATACGAATTATCCAAACTATATAATCTATATCTGTGCTTATGTTCTTCAAATCCTGTACTAATAGAACCAACTCTCTGCGTTGGACTATCAGGAGTTTGTAATTCAGGATTCTCCGTTTCGATTTTCTTAAGTTCAGCAAACATCATATCGTACTCATAATCACTAATCGTAGGATTATCAAGCACATAATAATTGTAATTATGTTTGTTCAACTCATTTTTTAGAAATTCAACATGTTCTTTTAACATATAAACACCTTGATAATATATTAACATAAAACGGAAATAATTAAAAAAGAGGAGTTAATAACTCCTCTTTTTTATATAAACATCTAAAATCTAGATACTTCTGAATTTCACTAAATCTACTTTTCTCATTCTTACATTTTCAGGAGTAATTTCAAGAAGTTCATCATCTGCAATATATTCCATACAATCCTCAAGCGATAATTCTTTATGAGCTTGTAATGTTACCATAACATCAGCGGTAGAACTTCTCATATTGGTAAGTTTTTTTGTTTTACAAATATTTACTGCAATATCTTGAGCCCTGTTTCCTTCTCCAATAATCATACCTCTGTAAACTTTAGTATGAGGAGTAATAAAGAATACACCTCTATCTTCATATTGAGCCAACGCATAAGGCACAGCTTCACCTGTTTCGTGAGCAAGAATAGAACCGGATCTTTGCTTAGGAATATCGCCAGCCATTTCTTTATATTCATCAAATGTATGATACATAATACCTTCACCACGGGTTATTCTCATGAACTCTTGGCGGAAACCAATCAAACCTCTTGCAGGAATAGTAAATTTCAATTTAGTTCTTCCGTTTTCATTGCTCATTTCAAGCATAGTAGCTTTTCTTCCTGAAAGTCTGTCAATACATGTACCTGCTGTTTCTTCAGGTGTATCAATAACTAAGTTTTCAAAAGGCTCACATTGAACACCATCAATCTCTTTATATATAACCTCAGGTTTTGAAACTTGGAACTCATAGCCTTCACGTCGCATTGTTTCAATAAGAATACCTAAATGAAGTTCACCACGTCCGCTAACTTTGAAACAATCTGTACTATCTGTTTCTTCAACACGTAAACTTACATTCTTTTCAAGTTCATCATATAGTCTTTTTCTCAACTGTCTACTTGTTACAAACTTTCCTTCTTGACCTGCAAAAGGACTATCATTAACAGAGAAATTCATCTGTAAAGTAGGTTCATCAATTTGTATTAAAGGTAACGGATTTTCTTTTCCAACTTCACAAATAGTTTCACCAATTTGTAAATCAGGAATACCTGCAATAGCAACAATGTCACCTGATTCTGCTTCATCAGTTTCTTCACGTCCTAAATCTTTGTATTCGTATAATTTTACAATTTTTCCTTTTTCTATAGAACCATCAGCTTTACATACTGATACTTGTTGTTGAGATTTTATTTTACCGTTTATAATTCTTCCAGCAACAATTCTTCCTACGTATTCGTTATAATCCAATGTTGTTGCTTGGAATTGCAAAGGTAAATCATCATCACCTGTAGGTGCTTTAACATTTTCCAAAATGCAATCCAACAAAGGAATAATATCTTTTGGTTCATCGTCAATATCTTTTATAGCATATCCGTTTAAGCTGCTCGCATATATGTACGGAAAGTCAATCAAGTCTTCTCTGTCAGTTAACTCAGTAAACAAGTCGAAAACTTTGTCTAACGTCATATCAACATCTGCAGCCGGCTTATCAATTTTGTTGATAACAACAATAATTCTTATACCAAGCTCCAATGCTTTTGATAATACAAATCTTGTTTGAGGCATAGGACCTTCAGCCGCATCAACAATAAGCAAGGCACCATCAACCATACCCAAAACACGTTCAACTTCACCGCCAAAATCAGCGTGCCCCGGAGTATCAATAACATTAATTTTCGTGTTCTTATAGTTAATTGAAATATTTTTTGAAAGGATTGTAATCCCTCTTTCTTTTTCTAAGTCATTGCTATCAAGCACACGTTCTTGAACTTGTTGGTTTTCTCTAAAAACACCGCTCTGTTTAAGCATACAATCTACAAGTGTAGTTTTGCCGTGGTCAACGTGAGCGATAATCGCTATATTTCTTATATTTTCTTTATTCATAATGAATCTTCCCTATTTATATTTGAGTGTTAAATCTACACTTTTATTCTACTCCGCTCAATTCTTATTTTCAACTCCAAAGCTTGATATTATCTAAAAAATAATTGATTAAGATTTGTAAAACATTTAAAAATTTAGGGTTGTAGAAGTCTGAAACATGGATTAAACTGAAAGTAAGAGGAATTAGATTATCGTCATACATTTATCCATTGTATATTCAGATGTGAGTCACATCGTTATGTATTGTTGCTAACCAAACTTCCATTAGTTTGTAAATATATGTAACAATATATATCCGTTATGCAATTTGTATATACAGAAATACTTTATCTAAGTATAACACGATAATTAAAAACCTTTCATACACAACCTACACACACTAACCTTCTACACACGAGGAATTACACAAAAAATTCCAAACCACTCTTTCAAGAGCGGTTTTTTTTGCAAAAAATAGAAATGATGATATACTTAAAGTGTTCATAGCTTACACAGGAAGATTACTACTTTATGAAAAAGGTTTTATCGATATTATTATTAGTAGCATTTATCAATATTGCATTGCCAGTTAATGCTGCTGTACATGTTAATGCAGGACATAAAATCCCAATTATATATAACGGAGAAAAAGTTACAGGGAAAAATACAACTTCAGGCGACAGAGTATTTGCAGAAATAAAAACAGATGTAAAAATAAATGGGGTTGTTGTCTTTAAACAAGGAAATCTTGTTACATTAAATATTTCAGATGCAAAAAAAGCAAGATGTTGGGGTATTCCAGGAGAATTACACCTTATAAATGGAACGGCTGTAGACTCAAAGGGAATTACACGTCCCATTGAATATAATTATAAAATAACAGGAGAAGAAAAGACATGGCCTAAAGCACTTGGAGCCGTAAGTATATTCTTTTTATTTCCATTAGCCTTAGCTGGTTTTGTACATGGCGGACAAGCAGAACTTAATTCTGGAAAAACAATCAATGCAACATTAGTTAGTGATTTTAATTTTTAACTCATACTATTTAAGTCTTGATTTGAGTTCTGATTTGATTTTGTTTTTCTCACTTACAGATTTGTAATCATCAAGCACAGACCAAGTATCTATATAGATATTTTTAGAATCAGGTGTCACTAACCAAGAATCATAAGACTCTAAAATAGCCGGATTGTATTTACCCAAATTGTCCATAAGTACAAATTGTTCATTTAAGAAGTTTTTCTTCTTTTCTAAAGGCACAGTATCCATAACATCTAAATATGGTTTTGCTTCTCCACCGTTTGTATCATTTATTTTGAATGTCATTACCCCAAAATTATCTTTTGGCAAATGATGTACATCAATCAGCTCAGGAGCAGATGTTTTACAGAATCCATAATGATTTAATAACCGCAAATTATCGATAAACGGAGATGTATTATTAAAATATCCCGGTACAAAATGATAGTTTTTCATTATGTACGAACCATTTTTCATAATATATTCTGCATCTGGATTAT
>JAMPEO010000127.1 GCA_023665105.1 Candidatus Gastranaerophilales bacterium
ATGTCTAAATGAAGTTCACCCATACCAGAAATGATTGTTTGACCGGTTTCTGCATCAGATTTAACTCTGAATGATGGATCTTCTTCTGCAAGTTTTTGAAGTGCAATACCCATCTTATCTTGGTCAGCTTTTGTTTTAGGTTCAATAGCTACTGAGATAACCGGTTCAGGGAAGCTCATTCTTTCAAGGATGATAGGAGCTTTTTCGTCACATAATGTGTCACCTGTTGTTGTATCTTTTAAACCAACAGCTGCACAAATGTCGCCTGCATATACTTCATCTTCTTCAATTCTTTGGTCAGCATACATACGAACCAATCTTGAAATACGTTCTTTTTTACCGTTAGTTGAGTTGATAACGTAAGAACCTGATGTAATCTTACCTGAATAAACACGTAAGAATGTTAGACGACCTACAAATGGGTCAGTCATAACTTTGAATGATAAAGCTGAGAATGGTTCATCATCTGATGAATGTCTTTCAACTTTTGTACCATCTTCAAGTTCACCTTCAATAGCTTTTACATCTACAGGTGATGGCATATAATCAACAACTGCGTTTAATAATAATTGAACACCTTTGTTTTTGAATGCTGTACCACAAGTTACAGGAACGATTTTGTTGTCACAAACAGCTTTTCTTAAACCTGCTTTTAACTCGTCTACTGTAATTGATTCAGGATCTTCAAAGAATTTTTCCATTAAAGCATCATCTTCAGAAGCGATAGCTTCAACCATTGCTTCTCTGTATTGTTGAGCTTTTTCAAGCATATCTGCAGGAATTTCTTCTTCTCTAATGTCTGTACCTAAATCGTTTGTATAGATTTCAGCTTTCATAGACATTAAGTCTACCAAACCTGTGAATTGGTCTTCTGAACCGATAGGTAACTGGATAGGAACTGCGTTAGCACCTAATCTGTTTTGGATTTGATCAACTACACGGTAGAAGTCAGCACCAGTTCTGTCCATTTTATTTACGAATACCATACGAGGTACTTCGTATCTGTTAGCTTGTCTCCAAACTGTTTCTGATTGTGATTGAACACCACCAACTGCACAGAATACAGCTACAACACCGTCTAATACACGAAGTGAACGTTCTACTTCGATTGTGAAGTCAACGTGACCAGGTGTGTCGATAATGTTGATTTGGTGACCTTTCCAAGAAGCTGTTACAGCAGCTGATTGGATTGTAATACCACGTTCTTTTTCTTGTTCCATAAAGTCAGTTACAGCAGCACCATCGTGTGTTTCACCGATTTTGTGGGTTTTACCTGTATAGAACAGGATACGTTCAGTTGTAGTGGTTTTACCTGCGTCGATGTGAGCAGCAATACCAATGTTTCTGATTTTTTCTAATGGAGTTTTTCTTGCCATTTTCTTTTCCCTTTATTATATTTACTGTTTCGATAACTATATTATCTCTCATTCTAATTATCACACAAAAATTTTTTCGTTCAACTTCAATGTTTAATAGTGATTAGAAGTTTTACAAAGTTTATGAGTGAATTTTGCCTAATGCTTCGATTAGTTCATTAAGTTTTTCTACCATTACGGTTTTGTATGTTTCACATTCTTTTTCGGTTTTGCCCTCAAATCTTAATGTGAATACAGGTTCGGTGTTACTTTGGCGGATTAGTGCAAAGCCGCCGTCAAAGATTATTCTCATACCGTCCATTGTAATAATATCTTTGATTTCATCTCCGAAACAGGTTTTATTATTTATTACATAGTCCATAAAACCTTTAAGAACTCCTGCTTTTAATTCGTTTGGACAAGGTAATCTTAGTTCCGGTGAAGTGCACACTTCATCAAACGGTTTCAAAAGATTTTCTATTACAAAATCTTTGTTTTCACGTTTGTGTTTAGCAACGATTTCTATAATTCTGCAGCCGGCGTAAACAGCATCGTCAAATCCGTAAAATCTGTCTTTGAAGAATGTGTGACCGCTCATTTCACCTGCAAGTATTGCACCTTTTTCTTTCATCATTGATTTGATATAACCGTGACCAGTCTTGCACATTACTGATTCACCGCCATTGTTATCAATGGTGTCATACAATACTTGAGAACATTTAACTTCTGATACTACAATAGGTTTTTCTCCACTGTTTTTGTATTTTTCTATAACGTCAAGTGCATAAATTAACAATAGTTTGTCGCCTGTAAGTTGACGTCCTTTTGAATCAACAATACCTATGCGGTCACTATCTCCGTCAAATGCTATACCAAAATCAGCATTATTCTCAATAACAGCTTTTTTAATATCTTCTAAATTTTTAGGGTCGCTAGGGTTCGGATGATGGTTTGGAAATCTGCCGTCAGGAGTTGAGAATAATTCAACAACTTTACATCCTAATTCTCTGTACAAGTTTGGAGCTACAACACCGCCGGTACCATTACCGCTGTCTACTACAACCTTGATTAGCCCGTTCATGTTTTGAGACATGTTTTGGAATGCTGTTTTTAATTCTTTTGTGTATTGAGGAATAATATCATATTCTGTATACTTTCCTTCTGATAAAACAGGTCTTTGATGTTGATATTCTTCAAAAGTATAGTTTCTAATTATTTTTATTTGTTCTTCGTTTAAAGATTGTTTTCTGAAAGTCATTTTTAAACCATTATATTGGCTTGGATTATGGCTTGCAGTGACAATCAATGCACCTGAAACAGGGTTTCCATCAGTGTATTGAGCAGGAACTCCGACAACTTCTGAATAGTACCCGATAGGAGTAGGTGCAAGACCTAAATCAACAATGTTTGCACCGGTAGAACGAACACCTTTTATCAATGATGATGTCAATGCCGGTGAATGTGTTCGTGCATCACGGCATATTGTAATCCATATATTTTCAGGTAGTTGTTCTAAATTATTTGATAAATACGCTACATAGCCTCTTCCTACAAAGTAAAACAACTCCTCTGTAACATCTTTTCCGTAAATCCCTCTTATATCGTTCTTTCCAAATGCTGTATCTACTATCATTAATCTCTCCTTAATCCTTTATATTTTAGTTATAATGTAGTATAAATATGAAGAATTTTCAATTAAAACAAGAACAATCAAACAAGCTTGCCGCACTTATATTTATTATGCCTGCGGTTATAGGGACTTTTGTTTTTATAATTATTCCCGTAATATTTTCGTTCTCATTAAGTTTTTGTAATTGGGATTTGTTGAATGATATAAGTTTTGTTGGCTTACAAAATTATAAAAATATTCTTAATGATTCCTTGTTTTTGAAAATTCTTGCAAACACCTTTGTTTATGCAATTTCAGTGTCAGTGTTAGGAGTTATCATTCCGCTAGTACTGGCATGTATCTTGAATAATAAAATAAGAGGGAGTGAGTTTTATAAAACAGCGTATTTTATACCTTTTATCACTCCCATGATAGTTATAGCTCTTGTTTGGCAATGGATTTTTGACCCTAATATAGGATGTCTGAATCAGTTGCTAAATTTGCATATAAATTGGTTATATGACAAAGCTTATGCTATGCCTGCTCTTATTGCTGTATCAGTTTGGAAACTGACGGGGTACAATATGATAATTTTTCTATCCGGTTTGGCATCTATTAACCAAGATTTGCTTGAGGCTTCTAAAATAGATGGAGCGAACGCATTTAATACATTCAGGCATGTAACTATACCTTTATTATCATCGACTATATTCTTTGTTGTAGTTATTACTTCAATAAGTTCATTTCAAGTCTTTGATCTTATTTATATGATGACACAAGGCGGTCCTGATAATAGTACAATGGTTCTTGTCTATTCTATCTATAAGTATGCTTTCCAGTATTTTGATGTTGGAAAAGCAAGTGCAATCGCATATATTCTGTTTGCTATCATTTTTGTTCTTGTTTTGTTCCAATGGAAACTCAGAAAAAAAATGGTTTACAACGAAGAATAATGTTTGTGCATTGATTGGGGTTATTCGCCAAAGGTCATTTGTGATGATATTTCTGCAACTATTCTTGAAACATCGGCTCCGCCAAATGCAGCTTCAAGAACAAGCTGTGAATTGATTAACAAAGTTTCACGATATTCCATTGTATCTACATCAATAATGCTAAATTCAATGAAATCATCTCCTACAAATTCCAGCTTCCCGTATTCGTTTCCGGATACCCAACGCAAAAACATGTACTGTTTTTCAAAATCTTTTAATCTCTCTAACATTCTCATTTTCTAACCTGCACTGTCTACATTATATATTTTAGCGATTTTTTTTATAAAGTCAAAAATTTTAAATGAAATTTTATAATACAGTTGTATAAAGCAGTATTGTCATCGAATTATGTAACATATACAAGCATGACAAAATTTGAGTTTTTAGAACGTAATCAAATCATTATAAAGCTTCATGATATATTTGTCAGTCATGCAAGATATATAATCAATAATTGCTTGTCTGAAATCATCATAATTTTCTATATCATATACTATTTTGTTTTTATACTTTCTGCGTGCTCTATATTCTTCATCAATATTGGAGTATTTGATAAGCCATTTTCTGAAGTCTTGAACCATAGTAGGATAAACTTTTGTATGTTTTTTTAGATTTCTGATTGTATCTTTACCGTCGTAATAATCTTTCAAAACAGTATAAACGGTTCTGATTACAAGGTTTGAATAATCCATAAATGGTACCAAACGTTTGTTCATACAGATTTTATCGAATACAAATTTTTTAATTTGATTCATCAACTCATAGTTTTCTTTTGAGAAGTTTAAACCATCCTGTGGATTAGAGTTAATGCACAAGTCTGTTACAAGTTCGTATATCAAAGAGGTTGGGTTAACTTCTTTTAGCTTAATTCTATGTTTTGTGAAATTTTGTGCGATTTGTTTAAGTGTTGCAAAATCATCTCTGCTAAAGAAATGATAAAGTGTTGCATCCTGAATATCACGTCCGATATATGCAAGTTTATCTGAAATCTTTACAACACAACCTTCGTATGTATATGGCATGCACTGCCCTTTATACATTTCATTAAGGTTAATTACTTCATCTCTTGGTTTTAAACCGTTTTCGTCAACTTCACCGCAATGACATACTATACCATCTCTGACCGCATAAGTCAGGTTAAGGTTCTCGTGTTCACCATTATAATTAGGTAAGGTTTCTAAAGAATCAACTGTTCTCAAACTGTTTTTTTCGTGCCAGAACTTATAGTTCAAACCTTCTTCTTCCATCAACTGTGCAATGATTCTCTCTCCGTGATGTCCAAATGGTGCGTGTCCCAAATCGTGTCCAAATGCGATTGCCTCTACCAGTTGTAAGTTTAACCCTAAAGAACGGGCGATAGTTTTTGCAACAGATGCGACGATATTAACGTGTTCTATTCTTGTGCATACGTGGTCATTATTTGTTGCAAAAAACACCTGTGTTTTATGTTTAAGTCTGCTATATGCT
>JAMPEO010000128.1 GCA_023665105.1 Candidatus Gastranaerophilales bacterium
ATCTTAAATATTTAATTAAAAAAGGATATAGATATAATTGTTATTTTGCAGGACTTGTTGTTAATTCTCATGAAAATACTCAAAAGTTATTTAGAGGGGATAATGTAAGCATAAGTCTTGCCAATTTTGAAAGAATACATTCAATAAATGATTCTATTGATATAACTAAATCTGATATAACTGATGATAATATTCGTAATATTATTATGCAGTCTGTGTCTCAACAATCTATTGAATCAAGTTCTAAAACTGAAATTTTTAATATACCGAATCACGAAGATTTGTTGTTAAAAATAGGTAAATATGTTTTAGATAATATTGCTGATTTGCCTGAAAAACTAAAAGTTGTGTCTATAGATAAATTTAATGATATAGAAAATCCAAATTTTGGTATTCCTTTATATTATGTTGAATTGAATAAAACAGGAAATAAGGCAGATAATGTTTTTAATGAAATTACTCATAACAATAGAGATGAAAAAATAATTATAGTAAGAAAAGTTTCCGGTGAATGTGTAGACTCAATATATTTAGATGCCTTTGAGGAGTTTTCAGGATATTCATTGCAATCTGTGCGATACGATCAATATCAAATGTTTTTAGAAATTATAGAAAAATATGGTAAAGAAGCAGGTAAAAAAGTTTTAGCTTTGTGTAAAGAGGGTGTTATTGATGTTGAAAAAGGTGCTTTCTCTGAAAAATCCGAACCGTATAGATTTAAAGATGTAGAAAGTTTTTATAGAAGTTATAAGAATTATATTGAAAAATTTTTAGAATATATGGAAATGATTTCTGGGTTACCTCAAAAAATGTATGACAATGCTGTTAGAAATATTTTATCCAGAAAGGATTTTATATTTGATTTTATTCATCCTGCAAAGACTTTTATTGACTTAGAGAAAATGGAATTTAATTTCTTAGATTTTCTTTATGATGAAAGTTTAGTTGAGTCGTATAAGAATAATAATCAAATAAATCAATTTAAAAACATGTTGTTGGGTAAAAATTTATCTATAGATTTTAATCCGGCTCAAGTAATTTTGTATTCTGAAGATATTGAAGTTTATGAACGTTGTGCTAAACATATTACAGATAAAATAAATAACGCATCAAAAGCAGCTGGGGTAGAAATTTAATCATCTTCGCATAGCAGGTGTAAAATATTATTTAAGATTTCTTTTTGCTTTTTGTTTTTTAAATTTTTGATTTTATCATTCCAGTTTATATCGGGATTGAAATTTTGTGTTTTGCGGAAGGTAAATAATTCGCACAGTTCGAGATTAAGTGCGTTAGCAATTTCAATTATCAATGAAAGAGGAGGATTTGCACAACCTAATTCAATCTTGGAAATATGATTTTTACTCCTGTTTACCATATCTGCAAGTTTTTCTTGTGTAATATGTTGTTTTTTTCTTAAAGATTTTAATCTTTCACCAAATAATATTTGATAATTTTTCATTTTATACTTTTGTTATTCTTTCAATGTATTCAATAAGCTCATTAGAAAATCCCATTGCTGTTTCCCAATGTTGTTTGTTAAATTGTCCATTATTGTCAACAAATTCTTGACCATATAGTGATTGTGTCTTTCTTATGGCGAAGTCAATATAAGGAGTATCTATATTTAGTTGTGTTGCCATAAATTTTATAAAACACGTACCAAACGGCAAATCTTCTGTTATGTATCTTGATGTATTATCGATAATATATCCGTTTTTAGATTCTGTTAAAGGTGCTTGTACCTGTTTAAATGATTGGATTGACTTTAGTTTTTTTGTTAGTGATTGAACATCGGAAACTTCGTAATGTTCCAATAAAGCTTTGTATTCATTTACATTCAATGTGGACATTATTTTTTTTAGTTCGTTATCCATGTTTAAGGTTAATTCAGAAGCATAGTCACTCCAAGCATCGTATAGCGGTGTAGGTTTTGAAAGTGGATAAGTTCCGTTTAATATTTCGCAAACTCCTGCAATATGTAAGATTGGATTTGAGTTCGAAAGAAATAAAGTCCAATATGTATTAAGTTCTCGAATTTCCATTTGTAATAAATTTTTGACTAAATCTCTTGTGTCTGTATCTGTATTTTTAGAAAAATAAATATCAACACCGTTTTTTACTTCTGTATTAACACTATGACCATATTCTATTGTTCTGCAAATATATGGTACTCTTTGGAAACAAGCATAATTATTATTAGGAAAATATTTATCAAAGATAAAATTTATACCGCCTGTACTTGGAGCAACCAATAATAGTGATTTTGGTTTTATATATTTTTTAATCTTTTGTAAATATGAAAATCTTGCATAAGCAGGTATTGTAATAATGATTATATCAGCGTTTGATAGTATTTCATAATCATTGCTTATTTTGTTTATATGTGATTGATGATGAAATTCATGATTATAAAATACATTAAAATCATTACTCCATTTATCAGGTTGTCTTGTAAGTACATTCAGTTCAGAAACAAGTTTATTATTTGATATTTCTCCAACAAATGCGTGAGCAAGATTACCACCGCCACATATACATACCTTCATTATTATCTCCTTTTTAATCCTTAAATTTTATTCTTATATTGTTTGGCATTTGTAAAAAGTTGTCATACAGATTTTTTAAATATTCTTCTGATTTGGCAGGACATGTATAGTATTCGCCTTCAAATTCTAATTCTTTTAACGGGAATACCATGTCATATTCCATTATCAAGTGGTGCTTTGGTCTGTAAGGAAATTCTATGCCGAAGAAAAGACAAGGATTTGTTTCATGGCAATTTTGATTATCCATTACAATTTTATTTTGCAAATTTATAATATCATTTCGAATATTTTTGATATCGGAATGTTTTAATGATTTTTTAGGATATTTTTTCTCGAGTAATTTACGTGCTTCTCGAATTTTATCTGAAATATTCTTTTTTTCGATTTCGTTAATTTGATTTTTAGAAAATTTATCAACCGGGAATATATCTATACCAATATCTTGATTATCTCTTTGTAAGATTCTAATATGAAAAAAGTTTGTTCTTTCGCATTTTTCACGAACAATATATTCCGAATCTTTAAACTCTTCTTTTAGTATTGGTATGATTTTTTCATAATCATCTCTAAGCATACATAGGTCAATGTCATCATCCCAAGGGACAAATCCTTTATGTCGAACTGCTCCAAGTAATGTTCCGCTGTCTAACCAATATTCAAAATTATTTTTTTTGCATATTTTATTAAATCTTTTTAATAAAATATGACATTCATTTTGAACCTCTCTTATCTTACCGGAAGCTTTTGATAAAGTTCTTATGTCTGTCAGATTAACAATCGTTTGTAAAGTTTCTAATTTTGCAATAAGTTGAGTTTCTTTGTTTTTTACTGCAAATTTAAGTCCAAAAATTCTGTAAATAAAATGTTGTGACCTGCTATCGTATTGTTTATCAAATATTTTCATTATTTTTTCCTTGTTTACGAACATCTGTGTCTACACCAAAATGGTTGTTTGCAGTATGTTGAAGTTTTTTATAATTGTCATATATTCGTTTCTTTAAGCTAGAAGAACTTATGCCATCTCCATAAGGGAAATAAACAACTTCTACGCCTTGTTCTTTTAAGTAATCATATTTGCCAACCCAATCATCTCCGACAACAAAAGTATCGAAGTTTAGTTTGCTTACCTTATCCGTATGGTCAAGCGAACGCTGTGGTATTACAATATCCGGTCCTTTTATTGCTTTCATCAATGCTATTCGTTCTTCAAATGGTATGATTGGATTTGATTTATAGCTTGCAACCAGTTCATCTGTGTTTACGCCGACTATTAAAATGTCTCCTAATGCTCTTGCATATTCTATCATTTTAAGATGATTGATATGCAGCATATCAAAGGTTCCTGATGTATATACAACTGTTTTATTTCCTATCATATTTTATCCTTTATTTCTAACTTCATCTATCGAAAGTAAAAGCTTATCAATTAAATAATCAATATCTTCTATTGTTGTGTTTCCTATATGTGAAACACGTAATAGCTTGTCTTCTAACTCTCCACCGCAAGGATTAACAAACAATCTGTATTTATCTTTTAAAACTTGAATAACTTCGTAAGCACTTATATCTTCAAAAATTACAGGTGTTAACATATTTGAAATAGGATATTCTGGTATTTTCAATCCTAAATCTTGAATTTTTTCTCTAAAATAATCTGCCTTATTTTTAATTGTTTTCAATTGTTCTTTTTTACCGCCATTGTTTTCAATAAGATTTAACATATCTTGTAATTCATACATTACGCAAACAGGTGGTGTGAATGGAGTTTGCCCTCTTGGAATGTTTATTAAATAATCTTTAAAATCAAAATAGAGTGATTTTGGTAATGGTGTTTCTTTGATTTTATCTAACATTTTTTTGCTGAATGAAATGATTGACATTCCCGGTGATAAACAAAGCCCTTTTTGTGAACTTATTATTGTTAAATCTATACCATATTTATCCATATTGTAATCGTCAGCCAGAAAAGTGCTAATCGCATCAACAATTAAATACATATTGTTGTTTTTGCAAAAGTTGCTTAGTAAATCTATGTCATATAGTTGTCCTGTCGAGGTTTCGTGTAAATTTACAAATAAATAATTAAAACCTTTATTGCTATATTTATCAAGATGGGCTTGTGTTAATGTTTCGTCCCATTTTAGTTTTATTGATTCATAAGATATTTTGTGATGTTCAAGCAGTTGACAAAATCTATGTCCAAATGTTCCTCCATCAATTACTAGAGCTTTATCTCTTTTTGTAATACAATTTTCTACTGTTGCTTCCATTGCAGCTGTTCCTGATGCTGCCATATATATCAAAGAGTTCTCTGTACTATTTCCTAATAAGTTAGACAATTTCTTCAGGCATGTTTTCACTATTTCTGAATATTCATTTGTTCTGAAATGTACAAAGCCTTTTTCTCTTATAGTTTTGGTGCTGTCATACATTTCAACAGGTCCTATTGTAAATAATTTCATATTATAACCTCCCGATGGTATTTGCTAAGTCTTTTGTATTATTTTCTTCTTCTGTTGAAAATTTTGCATACATACTGTGACCACTTCCAAGCTTTTGAGGGTAAGTCATATAATTCCCATATACATCTTTAAGATATTGCTGCGGATTATTTATGCATTTGAAATGATAATCTTCAAACGCAATGGTTTTAAGCGGGAAAATAGTATCGTATTTAAAAAACCAATTTTTTCTTTTATAATTAAATTCTGCTCCCCAGACAATATCTGTATTTTTTGAGATATTATTTTGGGGGATAAAATCCTGCATTATTTGATTAAGTTTATTCTCGATGATTTTTCTATCTGTAATATTTTTACATTCTTTTATCAAGTGTGTTCGTTTTTGTTTTATTATGTTTGAACGTTGAATTTG
>JAMPEO010000129.1 GCA_023665105.1 Candidatus Gastranaerophilales bacterium
AATAGTTACATCTGCCATTGCATTAGCATCATTAGGCGTTGCAACATACGCTATAGTTAAAAAATCTAGTGGCTTAAAAAGTATTGAACAAAAATTAGAAACCATTTCGAGAGATATAGGAGAAAACAAAGGTTCAGTAAGCCGTCTTGAGGGTTCAATAAACGGTTTTGAAGGCAAAGTAAACGGGCTTGAAGAAACTATAAATGGAGTTAAGGGAGAAACAGAAAAAGCTGTTGGTGAAATAAGAGGAAGCTTAAATCAAGAAATCGGCAATGTACGAGGAGAAATTGACGGAGTAAGAAATGCTGCAAAAGCTCCTACAATGGTTTCAAATATGTTAACAAGATCTGTAGAAGTTAACGGGCAACACATGAACCTTGCTTCTGTAATGCATGGTTACGGTATGCACGAAGAAAGTTTAACAAAAACTTTACGTTCAGAAGCTACAAGAAGAATTTTAGGTGCAGTAAAACCTACTACAATTCCTGATAACGCAATGATAAGAGTTCCATCAGCGGAATTTTCAGGATTTGCTAAAACCGGTGGTTTAGCAATCGTTCCTAGAGAATTGCTTGGTAACTTAGGTGCTGTTGTTAATAACAAACAAAAGATGGAATTAGTCGCAGATTCACCTATGTATTTAGGACAAGTCGAAAATGCTAACTTCTTTAGCATTGTTAAACGTCCTGACGGCAAGTTTGATTACATCAGTAAAAAAGCCGGAAAAGAAAGTACAATGGCTACGATGACTAAAATAGATGAAATGCATGTACCAATTCATACTAATACCGGAAAAACAACAGAAAGAGTTGAAGTATTCTTAACTGATGAAATGCGTCAACCTGTTGACTATGAAGATACTTTAATGCAATTCGATGCAGAAACCGCAAAAGCCATTAAAGAATCTTTGGATGCCGGTAAAAATTATGACACACCATTGGTAAGCTTCACCGCTCCAAAAGAAAAAGGTGAACTTCCAACTGCAGAAGTTAAATTCAGAACCGTATTCTATAAGAACGATAAGTTCAGAATGGATGGACCAGTTCAAGAAGGTAAAATCAAAAACATATATAACGACCAAACAACTCAAGCTGGTGAAACAGAAAGAAATATCTACTTCTGCAAATATATGTATGAAAACTTAGTAAATAATCATGAATCTTCTGATAAAGCATTAAGAGCCGACTGGATTATTGGTAACGATTGGCATACAGGTGCATTATCAGCAATGACAAGATTATTAACTCCTGCAAGAAAAGCAATGGGTATGGAACCTGAAGCTGCTGATAAATTAGCAAATACACCAATTACAACATTGATGCATAACTTCAAATTACAAGGTTCTGTATGGCATTCTCAAGACAAGCTATTAAATGTTATGTTTGGGGAACACGCAGCGAAGATTACTGAAAATGCTTGGATGCCGCAAAATGCAGATATGCCTTCACACTTAATGAACGGCCTATTCTCAGGAAATGCTATCAACCCGCAAACAATGGCTATGTCTTATGCTGATGATATTATCTTTGTATCAAGAGGTAACTTCAACGAAATGGCAACCAAAGCTGAATTTGGCGGTACAAACTATGCTCTTGCATCAATGAGAGGTAGAACTTGGCAATATGCTGACAAAGCTAAACTTGAAGAAATCGGTATGGCAAGCGGCATTAGACCAAACGAAATTCCTGAACATGCAACTGCAAAAGGTATTACAAACGGTTGCGACAGAGTAAACAATATTCTTACAAGAAAAAAAGCAAGAAAACTTGAAACTGATTTGAATTTGCCTGTTGGTTCTTTAAAATCAGCAGAAGAAGCTATTCTTAACCCATACGCAGCTCACCAAAATAATAAAGCTGTAGGTTTAAGACGTGTTATTGAAGACCTTAATACTGCGAAAGCAACAGGTGGAAAAGAAAATCCACTTAAGATTAGAGATTTCGAACATACTGATTTAACAGGTGTTGATGAAAATACTTTAGTATTTGGTATGGCTGGCAGAATCGTTGACCAAAAAGGTATTGATATCTACGCTGAAGGTATTTTAAAAATGGCTCAACGTGGTAACTACGATAAGGCTAATCCACCTGTAAACTACTTACAAGGTATTGGTGATGAAGCGTTTATCGGCAGATTCATGGAAGTTAAGAATAAGGTTAGAGAAATTGACCCTAAATTAGCTGATAGAATGATGTTTGCAGGTGTATTCTCAGAAGCAGGCAGATATGATTGTTGTAAAATGATATCTGATATTGCAGCAATGCCTAGCTGGGATGAACCTTGCGGTCTTGTTCACAAAGAAATTGGTTACAACAGCGGTGCTATTTCTATGGTTAACAAACGCGGCGGCTTAACAGATGGTCTTATCGAGTTCATACGTGGTAAAGAAAATAAAGGTGCTAACTCTATCTTTGTTGAATTTATGGATAAAGAAACTCATTCTTATGAAGAAGCTTTAGCGTTCAACGGTGAAAAGACTGCTGATGGTATGGAAGCTGCAATGGAATGGTTCAAAGATAAACAAGCATTTGCTAAAGGTGTAGAATCTTCTTATACAGCAAGACATGACTGGTTAAGAGGTAAAATTCAAGAGTATGCCGAAATAGGTAAACGTCACGGTGTATTAAAAGAAACCGTTGATTCTCACTATGCAGCTTAATCAAATTTGAGATATAAAAAGAGCCCGAGAAATCGGGTTCTTTTTTGTTTTTATATAATAACTAATTTATTATTTATTAGAATATTTTTTAAAAACACATTGCTCTTTAGCAGCATCAAAATTAAATAACTCTTTCAAATACTCCACCCCATCTTGAGCTTTCTGAACAATATTAGCCCAACCATCAACAATAACACAATTCTTACCCCAAGTATGAGGCTTGGTAATATCTGCATTTTCTGCTAAACCTATTACTGTAAATGTGTGATTTTTTGGTTTTGATTTTTCGCTTTCACTCACAATATCAAACTTTATGTTTTGTGGCTTTTCTCCACGTTTAACCAATTTATCAAATATTAGCGTTGCACATTCTTTGCAATTTGCAGATTTATCTTTTTTAATACCTTTTTGTAAAACTTCTATACTTTGCGATGAACGCTCATAATTATAGCGTAATCCTTGTATTTTTAACCCTGCCAAGCAAGAACGTCCTGACAATTTTGGTAAAATAGAACTGTATCTGGCATCATTTTGATGTTTTTCTATTTTAGTGTTTATAAGCGTATTAGAACGGATATAAGGATACTCTGATTTAAAATCCTTAAGCACCTGTTCACCTAATCTCAACTTTTGTTTAACAACGCTCAAATTATTGTTACATGTAATCATATACTATATAACAACCGTAAATCTAAAATTTGTTATTTGAAAACTAATAACCTATAGACCAAGCCGTTGGTTTAATATTTGATTTATTTTTTGTCTTTTCACTAACTGAATTCGATTTCACTTCTGTAGCTTCAATAACTTTTTCAGGTTTTTGTAAAAGATTATTTTTCTGCATTGTCAAATCAACATTATTGAATGATTTCAATCTATCTAATTTATTTTGTAATTCTGCATTTTCCACATTAAGCAAAGTAGTTTCACGACTGTACTCATTTAATTTAATTTCACTCGAAACAACAAAATAATAACTTATAGCTGAAATAAATATTGCACATAACAACAAACCGCACAATGTATTATTAACTTTTTTTATAGCCATAGCTTTAACAGAACTTTCTTTTGGGAAATAGCCGCTAATAACTTGTTCATTTTCATTACGACGAACAGTGTCAGAAATATATCCTGCTCTTTGTCTTTGAATATTATTATTTCTAACACGATTTTTATTCAAATTACTAACCTGCTATTTTTGTTTGATACATCTTACAATCCTGAGCTTCGCACTTCTTGACGGTGGATTGTTCTTTATTTCTTCCTCTGATGCTGTAATAGGTTTTTTATTAACAAGCTCAATACGTGGTGGTTCACACTTACATATCATCTCATTGCATCTGCACTTTTGTGCTTCGTATTTGAATAACCTTTTTACAATTCTATCTTCAAGAGAATGAAAACTAATTACAGATATTATAGCACCATAATCTAATAAATCCAATACATCATTTAATACATTTTTTACATTTTTTAATTCATTATTAACCTCAATCCGAACAGCCTGAAACACTCTGGTTGCAGGGTGTATAGAAGTTTTTATTCTTGGAGTGGAAGCTACTATCAGCTCTGCTAATTCAGTCGTTGTTTTTATAGGAGCTTTTACTCTTTGATTAACAATCGCTTTAGCTATTCTTTTTGAAAATCGTTCTTCACCATACTCGCTAAAAATCTGAACAAGTTCGTCTTCCTTATAGCTATTGATAACATCATAGGCAGAAAAATCTGCTGACATATCAAACCTCATATCAAGAGGAGCCTCTTTAGAGAAGGAGAAACCTCGTTCTTGCTTAGTCAGTTGATGATAAGATGCACCTAAATCAAGTAACACTCCACCGGTTATTTTATCTATACCTTGAGCTTTTAAAGCAGACTTTATATTAACATAAGAATTTTTGATTATTGTAAGATTATCATATTGTTTCAAGCGTTCTGAAGCGTAATTTATAGCATCATCATCAATATCAAAAGCAAAAAGCTTTCCATTTGGAGAAATTCTCTGCAGAATAAGCTCACTATGTCCTCCGCCGCCAAGCGTACAATCCACATATACTAATCCGTCACGACATTCAAGTGCATCAACGGCTTCATTCTTCATAACTGTATAATGATTAAATTCTTGCATAGTTACTTACACTTTACTTCAACTGTTTCTTTCACAATTTTAGGCATTGGTGTTTTAAGAATAAGATTTGTGTATTTTGTATTATATTTCACACAATTTTCCATTGCTTTTTGTAAAGTTTCTGTATCTTTAAATTTATATTTATGACCCAACTGCAAAACCATTATGCCGCCTTCTTTTGCCTTTTCAACTCTCAAAACATTATATTCAAAGTACCCTTTTTGCTTGGTTAATTTTCTACCAACCATAAATGAGAACAAATTGTTTTCCGGAGAATATTTAATTACTTGAGCTGAATCCAATTTTCCTATTACGTACAGAAATTTCTTAATATACTCATCAATTTTTTCATTTGTAAAATAATGAACAGTAATTATATTAGTCCAATTATCAAGATTTTGAGTTGGACGTACATACTCATTGATATAACTTGTTTCATTATGTCGTGAATATTGTAATTCATATACTTCTTTATTAAAAGTTATACTATGTGCAAACACTGAAGAAGCAAAACATATTATAGAAACTATCGCTATAAAAAACTTTTTCATAAAAACCTCACTATAAATATATACAAAAAAAGAAGCCTTTGCGGCTTCTTTTTTAAATGGAGCGGGAGACGAGGC
>JAMPEO010000012.1 GCA_023665105.1 Candidatus Gastranaerophilales bacterium
ATTGAATGAAACAGCGGAAGAACTTAAGAAAATTTGTCAAAAACTTGATATAAACTATGTTTTTAAATCATCTTACGATAAGGCCAATCGTTCTTCTATAACATCTTTTAGAGGTCCGGGAATGAAAAAAGGTTTGGAAATGTTATCAGAAGTTAAGTCTAAATATGACTTACCTATTGTAACTGATATTCACACACCTGAACAAGCTCAACCAGCATCAGAAGTTGCTGATATTTTGCAGATTCCCGCATTCTTATGCAGGCAAACGGATTTGCTTGTGGCTGCAGGTAAAACAGAAAAAATTGTTAATATTAAAAAAGGACAGTTTCTTGCTCCGCAACAAATGAAACCGCTTGTAAAAAAAGTAGAAGACAGTGGTAATAATCGTATTATGTTGACTGATAGAGGAACAAGTTTTGGATATAATAATCTGGTTACCGACTTTCGGGCAATACCTATTATGCAAGAATTAGGTTATCCTGTAGTGTTCGATGCAACGCATAGTGTACAAATGCCGGGTTCTTGCGGTGATTCTACCGGCGGGGACAGAAGATTTGTTCCATTACTTGCAAAATCTGCAATGGCAGCAGGTGCTGATGTATTATTCTTTGAAGTACATCCTGAACCGGATAAAGCATTATGTGACGGGCCTAATATGCTTGCATTAAAAGATGCAGAAGCAGTATTTGCCGTGTGTAAAGAAATTTTTGAGGTAATCAGAAAATGATAGTTAAAAAATTTGTTGTTGGCGATATGGGGAATAATAATTACCTGCTTATTGATGGTAATGAAGCTGCACTTGTTGACTGCACAGGGGATATTCCAGAATTGGAAGCTTTTGTTAAAGAAAACAATGCTGAACTAAAATATATTTTGCTTACGCATGCACATTTTGACCATATCGGCGGTGTCAAAAAATTGAGAGAAAAAACCGGAGCAAAAGTTTATTTGCATACAGAAGATAAAGAAATTCTTGATATGACAAATGAATTTATGAATATGGTTGGTTTACCTGAAATAGATGTTCCTGAAATAGATGTTTATATAAACGATGGTGATAAAATCCAACTTGGGGAGTCCGTGTTAGAAGTAATTCATCTTCCTGGTCATACTCCGGGTGGCGTTGGATATTGTGTTAACAACATGGTATTTTCCGGCGATACAATATTTCTTAGCAGTGTTGGCAGAACGGATTTGCCTGGCGGGAATTTTAATATACTTAAGGAAAGTATTAAAAATAGGTTGTTTAATCTTGATGGAAGTACTATCATATATACAGGACACGGGGCTGAAACTTCTGTCGATTATGAAAAAAAATATAATAGTTTTATTTAGAGGGAATTATGCAAGAGAAATTAAATAATATATATGAGCTGGCAAGTGCCGATATTGAAAAAGCATCTTCAAGTGCTGATTTAGACGAAATTAAACTAAAATATTTAAGCAGAAAAGGTGAGTTTAATTCTATAAAAAAAGGTTTAAAAGACTTATCTATTGAAGAGAAAAAAGTTGTTGGTGCACTGGCTAATGAAATTACAGAAAAGTTAGAAACTGCTATAAAGACTAAGTATTCTGAGTTTTATAGAAAAGAGCTTGATGCAAAATTACAAAAAGAAAAAATTGATATAACATTACCTGGAAAATCATTCCAAAGAGGTAAGGTTCATCCGATAACATCAACTACAGATGAGATTGTATCTATTTTTCAAAATTTAGGATTTTCTCTTGTTCCTAATGAATTTGCACCTGAAGTTGAAACCGAATATTTTAACTTTGATATGCTGAATGTACCTAAAGACCATCCTGCAAGAGATGTTCAAGATACTTTCTATACAAAACTTGCACCATATACTGTTTTGAGAAGTCAAACTTCTAATGCTCAAATCAGGGCTATGGAATCTATGACACCACCAATCAGAGTTATAGCTCCAGGACGTGTTTATAGAAACGAAACCATCAATGCTCGTAAGAATAACTTCTTCCACCAAATTGAAGGATTGTATGTTGATAAAAATATTACCTTTGGCGACTTAAAAGGTGTATTAAACGAGTTTATCAGATTATACTTTGGTTCTGCCAGACCTACAAGATTCAGAAGTAGTTTCTTCCCGTTCACAGAACCATCTGTAGAAATAGATGTTCAGTGCATTATGTGTGAAGGTAAAGGTTGCAGAACATGCAGCGGTACCGGTTGGTTAGAAGTTCTTGGTGCCGGTATGGTTGATGTTAATGTACTTAAGAATGTTGGTATTGACCCTGATGTTTATACAGGTTTCGCATTCGGTATGGGCGTTGAGCGTCTTTCTATGCTGAAATACGCTATAGATGATATTAGATTGTTCTTTAATAATGACAAGAGATTTTTAGAACAGTTTTAATTTAGTAGACAAATGAAAATTACTATTGTAGAATTGAATTAAAGTGAGGACTTAAATATATGATGGATCAAATCGTTAAAATAGCATGGGAATTGAATGACAATAGCGAAAATAGATATCAGCTAGTTTATGAAATTGCCGAATTAGCAAAAAAATTGGTTGATGAAACTCAACTTAAAAAAGCACGTGAAGACTTCGGTTTTGAAGAATATGTTGGTGCTGATAAACAATTTAAAAAAGAAAATCCTGTTGAGCACGCGATCATGGTTAAAGCATCTGAATCAGATGATAACGAGTTAGTAGGATAATTAAAATTATTATAAGATAGGGCGGTTTTGTGTATTACTGCCCTATTTTACTGTCTAAAGAATTTGAGATGGTATTATGTTTAAAAATTCTGTATCAGAGTAGGGAGTGTCTAATGGAACAAACAGTTAAGTTTATTGAAGAAAAAATAAATGGTTTTAAACCTGAAATTGCGATTATACTTGGTTCAGGATTGGGTGAACTGGCAGATGAATATTGCAAAATAAAAATTGCTTATAAAGATATCCCTAATTTTCCTGTTTCTACAGTTAAAGGTCATAGCGGGAATTTGGTTTTTGCTGAAATAAACGGTAAAAATGTTATGATGATGCAGGGTCGCTTTCATTTTTATGAAGGACATTCAATGCAGACTGTTACCTATCCGGTAAAAATTATGAAAAAATTGGGTGTTAAAACGGTAATTATTACAAATGCTGCAGGAGGTGTTAATCCTTATTTTAAACCATCATCTTTAATGCTTATTAAAGACCATATCAATTTTATGGGTACTAATCCGCTGATTGGTCCGAATGATGATTCTTTAGGCGAACGTTTCCCTGATATGAGTGAAGTTTATACAAAATCATTAAGAGGTGTAGCTCGCACTTGTAGTGAGAATTTGGGAATCACACTTGAAGAAGGTGTATATATAGCTTTAACCGGTCCAACCTATGAAACACCGGCAGAGGTTAATATGGTTCGTACTCTTGGTGCTGATGCAGTTGGTATGTCTACTGTACCTGAAGCTATTGTTGCAAGCTATTTAAAGATGCAAGTGCTTGGTATAAGTTGTATCTGCAATTCTGCAGCAGGAATCAGTACGGTTGGACTTTCTCATAAAGAAGTACTTGAAGCAGCTAACAATGCTAAAACTAATTTCAAAAAGTTAGTACTTGAAATAATTAAAAATATTTAATTATATATAAAAACCTATATATAATTGTCACCCTGAATTTATTTCAGGGTCTAATAAGTGAAAGATTCCGAAAACAAGTTCAGAATAACAGAAAATACTATCCGAAGCACGGATAAGGATTTGCACAACGTAAATTGGATACAACACAGTAAAACAAAAAGGAAATAAAAATGTTAAAAGGTCCGTTTTTAGATAGAAATTGGATGGCACAAAATCCGGATTATAATAAATCAGATATAATAATGATTGGCTTACCTTTTGATGGTACTGTTTCATATCGTCCAGGTTCAAGATTTGCTCCTGAACAAATTAGACTTGCAAGCTGGGGATTAGAAGAGTATTCTCCATATTTTGATAAAGAATTAGAAGATTGTAATTTTCATGATGTTGGAGATTTAGAATTCCCTCTGGGAAATACTAAAAAAACACTTGAAGTTATTAAAGAAAATGTCAGCCAAATATACAAGGACGGAAAAAGAGTTTTTGGGATTGGTGGGGAGCATCTTGTTACTTATCCTGAAATTCAAGCTGTATCAGAAGTTTATGGCGAAAATCTTGCTATAGTACATTTTGATGCCCATACTGATTTAAGAGAAGAGTATATGGGAGAAGAGTTATCCCATTCTGCTGTGATAAGACTTTGTACTAAGCACGTGAAACCTGAAAATATAAAACAAATAGGAATTCGTTCCGGTATGAAAGAAGAATGGGAGTTTATGCAAACGCATAATACTTTAATTAAAGAGTATAGCGGTTTAGACTCTTTAAAAAATAAAAAAGTATTTGTCACAGTAGATTTAGATGTTCTAGATCCATCCATAATGAGTGGTACCGGCACCCCAGAATCAGGTGGAATGACCTTCGATGAATTATTGGGTTGGTTTAGATACTTGAAAGATTTTGATATTATTGGTGCAGATGTGGTAGAGCTTGCCCCTGATTATGATGTTTCCGGCTGTTCAACAGCTGTAGCAACTAAAGTTATTAGAGAACTACTGATGATAATGTAGAGTCCGGCTAAGTAATTCTAACTATTTTTTTACAAAAATTTAAGAAGATATACTATTTTTTTTATTTTTATTATAAGATATTATGAGTATATGCAAAATGGAGTAAATCGTTGGAAATAAAAGATTTTAATACTGGAGATACATATTTAGGCAGACACGTATTAGCAGAATTTTTTGAATGCAATCCAAACATTTTGAATAATAAAGATAAAATAGAAAACTATATGGTAGATGCAGCGATTGAATGTGGTGCAACTGTTGTTCAAAAATGCTTTCATATGTTCTCACCATTCGGCGTTAGCGGCGTTGTTATCATATCAGAAAGTCATTTGGCTGTTCACACTTGGCCTGAATTAGGCTATGCTGCTGTGGATTTATTTACTTGCGGTTCTAAATGTGATCCGAAAGTAGCTTATGAGTTTTTGAAAAAGAAATTTAATTCTAAAAAAGCATTCTATACACAACTAAAACGTGGTATTTTAGACGAAAAGACAAAGGAATTGTCTGAAAAAGCTTTCGAACTGTCTGAACAGTATGAAAGTTAAGAGATGATACAAAAAATTGCTATTTTCTTAAAAATATGCTAGTTTGTTAGTTGAAAAGGAGTGTTTATGGCTAGAGTGTTAATTTCAATGTCACCGGAGTTTTTGGATAAGGTAGACAACCTTGCTAATTCAGAACAACGCACAAGAAGCGAATACATTCGTGAAGCTCTTAGAAACTATATGAGAAGAAACAAAAGCGTTAATTTTCATAAAGCTCAGCAGACTGCAAATGAATTAGAAGAGCTTATCGGTTAATATCATAATTACAATTAGGTTATAATGTTTGCCTTTTTAAGGCTATTTTGTAGTGTTTATTTTTCTTTACGAATTTATAAATAAAAAAAAGCTATGTGTTAGTACATAGCTGTTGATTAGGGATATGTGTATCGTCGTTTTTTTAAGGAGTATATGGTTATATTAGCAGTTGTTTGCACAAATAAAATCGTTAAAAAGTATGATTTAAAAATCAATAAACAATACAATAAGAGTATTAACATGGGAAATTGAGTTATTAGTGCAAGTTTATTCTGAGAGTTCTTTTTTCCATTTGATATAAAAATATATTCCTAATATCAGATAAACACTCCACATCACGACTGTTGACAATGTTTTGGTGCCATGTAAAACAAGATTCAGCCACATGATTATAGAAAGGGTATTCACAATAATCCAAATCATCCATTGTTCAATACATCTTTTGACAGTTAAATACATGCCAAGAATTGATAGAATAGTTGTTATCCCGTCTATATAAGGCGAGTTATCGCCTGTATGTTTTAAAACAAGTATAAATCCTATGCATAATATTGTTGTAATTATAGTTAGGTATATTTTTTCTATTGGTTTAAGGTGTGTTTTTATTATTTCATGTGTTGTTTTATTTAGTTTATTCTTCCATGCTAAGATTCCGATAATTTCCATTGGGAGATAATAAAGAGCATTGAGTAAAAAATTTCCATATAATGAGTTTTTGTAAGCCAAATATGAATAGCATGCTGTTCCAATAATTCCAAATAGATAGCAAGATATTTTTCCTTTGCCTGCAATTATTGTGTATAAAATTCCACATAATGCAGAAATTACCGCAATTATATTATCATTGAAAAATACAGAATTTATAAAAATAGTAAAAAAAGCACAAGAAAGCCCAATTATTTCTATTTTGTTCCATCCTTTTAATTCATATTTTATAAAATTTT
Organism: Candidatus Gastranaerophilales bacterium; assembly: GCA_023665105.1. GTDB lineage: Bacteria > Cyanobacteriota > Vampirovibrionia > Gastranaerophilales > Gastranaerophilaceae > UBA2883. Next base: position 6,355 of record JAMPEO010000012.1, read on the forward strand.
TTATTGTCATCTTAACCTTTTTAAACATTTATTTACTTTTTATTATTTATGTTATCTAATAAAAATAGATGAAAGTAAATTCAATCACAAACAATTTATACAAAAGTAAGCCCTTAAAAGATGGTCTTGCCTATGCCGCAAACAAGCCTGCATTATTTATTGCGGCAACTCAGCTTGCGTTGTCTACATTTGTACGTCCTTTATCGATTATGGCAACTCCTAAGACTGATAGTGAAAATAAGAAGCTTGCTTGTGTGAAATCTATTTCTTCATCACTTGTATATTATTTGTTAATGCTGGGTGTTTCCTTGCCGGTTTCTAATGGTGTTGAAAAAATGACAGAGCAGCCGGAAAAATATATGAAAAAAGAAACCATTAAAAACTTTAAAGAAGCTGGTAAAAAACTTGGTGAATCAAAGGGTTATCAGTTTGCTACACAGTTGTTTAAGTTAGGAACAGGTGTTGTTGCTGCAGCTCCAAAAGCTATACTCACTTGTCTTTTAATGCCACCTATTTTAGCTGTTATGGGAAATATGAGCAAGAAAAAAGATAAGAATGTAAATATTACGAAAGTTACAGAACCAAAACAATTACCAATAATTGATAAAGATCCGTTTGCAAAATTACATAATACTAACAAGCCTTCATTTAAAGGAAACATACGTTTAAATCCTGTTGCAAAGGGGATGGGTAAGGTTCTTGACAAGCCGTCTGTTCAGAAATTTTCTGACAGGTTTAAGGATTCAAACTTTGGAATGCACGCAATGGCATTGACAGATATCATAAATACAGGTGCGTTTATATGGCAGAATAATAAGAGTAAAACTATTGAGGATAACAGAAAACGTACGTTGAATTATAATGCCGGAATTTCTACAGGATTGAGTATTATTGGCGGATATGTTATTGATAAAGCACTTGATAAGCCAACTGAGAAATTTATAAAGAAATTCTCTGAAGCAAACAAAGCGGATGAAAAGCTTACTAAATATATAGAGGGTATAAAGATTGCAAAACCTACAATGGTATTTGGGTTGATATATTATGGAATTATTCCGTTAGTTTCGACATTTATTGCAGATAGATTAGACTGTACCGGAAAAAATGATAAGAAAAAATCTGCTTAATTATAATTTTCTTCTTCCATTTGCTGTTTTAATTGTTCAAGCATTTCTTCCTCTGCAGCTTCTTCTCTTGCACGGATAAAATGTCTTTGTACACCAAGTTCTGAGAATAGTTTAAGTTCTGCTTTCTTTTCTTCTTCTATATATAATTCTCTTTGTTTTTCTTTGTGTTTTTCAAGTACTTTTACATTCTGTTCACATTCAATAAGTTTTTGTATTTCCAAATCCAATTCTTGTTTTGCTGTTTTTCTCTCTTGTTCAAGTACTTCTGCTTTATCCCAAAGATGGTGTAAGTATTTGTCGTAATATTCCATCATGGTGTATTCGGCACGTTTTCGTGCTTCAGAAACTTGAACAATTTCTTGCTTGTTTTGTTCAACTTTTTCTTCTGCCAAACGCAGTTTTTGTTGAGCTTTGTTTACTATTGCTTCTTGCTCTTCTTTTTTTCTTATACGGAAATCAAGAACTTTTTGAAGCTTATAACGAAATGGCATAAATACACCTTTTTATTTATATTTTAATAATAAGTACTTAAAAATCTATTCCTCAAGTTCTCGTTTTATATCTTCTACCGACACTTTAATAATTTCAGAATTATCATCTTTTTTAAGATAAACTTCTTTTATACCTGATTGCACGATGAATCTCTTGCAAAGAATGCAAATAAAATTATGCCCATAGATATACATAGTAGAACCTTTGCAACGGTCTTGTCCTGCTTGGATAATAGCGTTTTGTTCTGCGTGAATAGAACGACAGGTTTCGTATCTTGTGCCTGACTCGATTTGATTTTTTATACGGTAGCATTCACCTCTTTCGTAGCAGGATTCGACTCCTGATGGTGTACCATTGTAACCTGTTGCTTTTATTTTTTTGTCATCACCAACTATAACTGCACCAACCTGTGCTCTTAAGCAGTTAGAACGTGATGCACATGTTTTTGCTAAATCTAAAAAATAATCTGTCCAAGGTTTAATTCCCATAATCTTATTCACTCCCATTTTATCAGATTATACCACGATTTTAGAGAATTGGAAAAGGGGTAAAATATAATTATAATTCAATGCAGTGATGTTTTATCTTTTCTGTTGTTAAAATTTCAGTTATCATTTTAGTGTGACAGGTAAAAAACAATACTTGGTTTGTTTTCGCAAACTCGGCAAGACATCTTAAGACGGCTCCGGTACGTTCAATATCAAAGTTTACAAAAGCATCGTCAATAATAAGAGGTAGGTTTGGCAAACCGTTTGAATTTCCGTCTTTATCTTTGGAATAGTTATCAGCAAATCCCAATCGTAAGGCAAGATATAATTGTTCTTTTGTACCTCTGCTTAGATTATCCCAGTCTTTTTCTTTAATATTTGTTCCTGAAATATTTTTGTTTTCAAAATCTATTTTTGAATATTTATTATTTGTTATTTTAGAAAGATATTCTTCAGCACTTACTAGATTTGGCTGGTTTTCATTGAATTTTTCTTTTGATTTTAGAATGACATTGTAAACAATTTCTTTTGTCATAAGATTGTTTAATTTATTTTTCAATTTTGCAAGTTCTGCATTTTTCTTATTTTTAAGCTCAACAAGACTTTCTACTTGACTTAATGTTTCAATTTCTTGTTTATATATAATTCTTTGTTCTTTTGATTGCTGCAGTTTTGTTTCTAATTCTGATAAGATTTCTTCACTAATTTCAGAAATTTCGTAGTCGAATTTCTCTAATTCTTTATTGAACCTGTTAATAATATTTTCTTTTTCTGTTTTGAGTCTGTTATCAGCAAGATTTCTTTCAAAACATTCTTGTATTGTTTTGAGTGTTTCATCAAAGTGTTCCGATTCGTATTTATTTAATGCTGGGATGTCATCAAGTCGACATTCAGCTATAAAAGAGTTTATATCTTTTACAAATTGTTCTGCGATTTGTGAGATTTTTTCCAGCTCAGCTTCTGTTTCGTTTATTTTAGTCTGGTTTTGTTTAATGTCTTTTATGTATTCATAGATATCCTGATAGACTTTTATGTCTAATACACCAACTTTATTCAAAAATTCTGTAATATTTTTGTTTATATTTTCAACTTCTTTATTTATTTCAGAAAGCTTTTCATTACATTTTGTTATTTCTGATTCTTCTTTCTTTTTGTTAGTTTCGATTTTTGTTTTTTCGTTTGTTATAAGCTTGTATTCTGATATTTGTTCTTTCATTTTGTCCAGATTGCAGTTTGCATCTACAACAAAATTTTCGTCAGAACATTCTCCAAGTTTATTTCTTTTAGAAAGAGTAGTTATTGCTATTTTGCTGTTTTGTAAACTTTTTAAATAGCTGTTATTTATCCCTGATTTTTTTTCTAATTTTTGCATTACAGCTGTGTTAATACCGCTAATTGATACTAATATCAATGCAATTAGCATATATCTTATACTTTCGTGAAAATGAAGTATGAGAGAACCTATACATGCAAGAATTATACCGCCAAAAAGAAGCATAAAGAAAAGTGAATAATCAAAATTCTTGTTCTTATTCATGCTTTCTCCATTCTTACGCATATCATCTGAAAGTTTACAGTAGTTTGCAAGATGGTTTTCAATCAATAGCTTATCGTTTGTGTAATCATCAAAATTAGTTATACCTAAAGCATTTAGATTATCTTGAATATTTTTTAATTCAAAATCATATTCATCTATCTTATCTTTGTGTGATTGAAGTTCTTTTTGTACATGTGCTTGTTCATTTTTTAAAGAATTATCTTTATCTGCAAGAGTTTTGGCAATTTTAAGATTTTCTTGGTTGATTTCAAAATTTTCCAACTTTTCGTCATCAAACTGTTCAATTCTGTTTAATTCTTCAAATTTTTCTGTATATATAGTTTTATATTCTTGAAGTTTATTTTTAATATTTTCTGAGTTTTTACTTAGCGTATTATAGGCACCATAGGTTTCTCTGATTGCCTCAAGTTTTTGTTTGTTTTCTAATAGTTTTTCGTTTATTTTAATTGTTTCTATTTCTTTTTTTAATTTAGTTTTATTAAATAAGATGTTCGAACATTCATATTGAGCTTCCAGCTCTTTTATTTCTGTTTCAATGTTTTCGAGATTTTTGCAGACACAATTATATTCTTCTTCTTTTGACTGCAGTTCTTTTATTTTGTTATCTAATTCTTTTAAATTTTCAAACTGTTGTTCAAAAGGTTTTGAAGCTTTGTTTGTTCCTGTTAGTGTAAAGTCTTGTTTTTTCCCGTAGATATAGTCTTTATATTCTGTTTCTTTTATATTAACAGCATTTCCTGAAGAATCTTTAATTGTATTTATAAGTTCTTCGGAATCGCTTTTTTTAGCTTTCACAAGGTCATCTAAGTTAATAATAAATCCTGTTTTAAAACTGTGGGATGTTATTTTTTCTAAATATGGTTCGTTTTCTTTCAGTTTATTTTTGTTGGCAAATAGTTTAATATCTTTGCCATCAAGGTTACATTTTATATAACCTTTGGCATCAGATTTTTCTCTGGTAAAAATATTTTTGATGAATGACATTAGGGTAGATTTGCCGATTTCATTTGCACCGCAGATTATGTTCAATCCGCTGTCGAATTGGTTAAACTTATCAACGGTGTCATTATAATTATCAATTTGAACATCTGTTATTTCAAGTTTTGGCATATTCCCTCTAGTCCATTGTGTATATTTCTTTGCATAGTGCAAGTGTTTCTTTTTCGGCTTGTGCTATAGTTTCTTGTTTCTGTTCTTGTAGTGTTTTAAGTAGCTCTTCTTTAGATTCTGAGTCCAAGCCGAGTTTTTTATAGATATTTTCGTGTATAGCACTAATGTCATCATAGATTTTGTTAATATCTATGTCAGAATTTTCAGAGAAACTATTCGATATAATTCCTATAATTCCGTTATCTTCTTTGAGTTCTGTTTCATCTATATTTGGTGTTGTAAAGTTGTTTATTTTATAAACACAGTTATTTTGTGCCAGATTTTCATATTCATCGTTAAACTCTTTTACAAGATTTTCAGAGGTATTTAAATCTTCATAAGCGTCACTTATACCATTCAGATTTATTTCAAATAATGTTAGTTCTGTATTATCTTCTGGTAAAGAATTAACAGTTTCTTGAATCGCTTCAAATACATCTTTTCTGTTTTCGTATTCAGAGCAATCAATCTCTTTTTCGGTGAATCTTACGAAATCTGTTGGAATAAACTGTTTTTCTATTATTTTTTGCACATTGGAATTGTCAACTTTTATGTAATAACATCCGTGTTCGCCGGTTTCTTTTTTTGTTCGTCCCTGAATAGACCCTGCATATACGATATTGTCTTTATCTTCTGGGATGTGAATATGTCCTAATGCATAGTAGTCATATCCAAGATTTCTCAAATCTTCACGAGAACAGGCACCATATTTTGAATCTGTTTTATCCAAATCACAATGGAAAAGTCCTATGTTAAAAGTTGTACTGTCTTCTGAAGTTAAACTTCTTAGGGATTTTGTCGGATTTGAACTCTCTTCTTTTTCAAAACTGTATGTATGAATATTGATATTGTCAAAAGAGTATTCATGGCAGTTGGTTTCAGTTGTCACACCTGTAATATTTATTATTTCATTATATTTTGTGTCAAACTGAAAATAGGTGTTATATTTTTTATAAAGCTCAATCGGGTCGTGATTGCCGCATACCACAAAAGATTTTATACCGTTTTTTGCAAGTCTTTCTAAACTTCTTGTGAAACATAGTTTTGTGTGCAAGTCGTGTTCGTTGTTGTCAAAACTGTCGCCTGCTATGAGTACAAAATCTACTTTTGTATCTATTGCTATATCAATTATTTTATTGAAAGAGTTTTCGCACGCTTGATTACAGATTTGCATTTTGTCTGTAAGAAGCTGCAAGTCTGAAAAAGGCCGTCCCAAATGGATATCTGCAATATGAATAAAAGAAAACCCCATTTCTCCCCTTTGTGTTTAATAATTATTCTTTAATTATACAAGAATTTTGTGGTCTTGTCATATTAATTTATTACACCTTTAATACATATATTATGCCAATAAACCTAAATAAGTTTAAGTTCACTTGCCATAATAGCCAACCAAGCAAAAAAGAAACCAATGTATACTATATAGCTTATCAGAGAAGAAATATACATAAATTTTCTTAGAACTCTATTCTCAAAAACAGATTTGTCTTTTATCCTGTATTCAGGTTTTCTTTCTTTGAATAACATTACAAAAATCGGAATTATAGAACAAAAAAGAAGCAGACAAGGAGATAACAATATATATAACAAAAGGATTTCACTAATTTGTATGGTTCCTTTTTTATTATAAAAATCTATTATAAGTATTAGTGTTAAAATTATTGGAATGAGAGTATATATAAAAGGTTTTAATTTATTTAAAATGGTATTATTTTTAAAAATAAATTTTGAAACTTTATATATAAAACTACTAATTGCTAGAAAGAAACTGCTAAATGCATAAAAAATAAATAAAAATCCAATTATATCAATAGCATTATATTTTACAAACTCCAATATTGATGAATTATCTTGTTGATAATGAAAATAATAAACATATTTAAAAAGTATAATTATTGTAATACTTATAATTATTGGTAAATTAACCAATCCTTGCAGAGCAATAAAATTAAAACTTGGTTTATCAATGGATTTATTACAAAACTCTGTATATTTACGCCATAAGTTAGTAATTTTCATGTGCTCATTATAGCATTTTTAATGAGCAATGCAAACCTAAATAAATTAAGGTTTATTAGCTATAATTAACCGAATAAAAAATAATAAAACAAAAAAGAAACTAATATATGCAATATATTCCATCAGACTAGAAATATACATAAATTTTCTTAGAACTTTATTCTCAAAAACGGATTTGTCTTTTATCCTGTATTCCGGCTTTCTTTCTTTGAACAACATAACAAAGTATGGAATCATAAAGAAGAAAAGAAATATGAATGGCATTACACAAAGTAAATAAAATAGTAGCAACTCTCCATAAAAGTAGTCCATATTTATTACTAAACATATAATAAAGCTTTCAATTATGGTCGGCAAAATTATTAAAAATAAAACTTTTAATTTGTATAGTAAAATTTCATTTTTAATAAATAGCTTAATAAATTTATATGTTAAGATACCAACAATTATAAACATAGCAGATAATGAAAATAATGGGGCAGCAAATATTCCAAGTGTACAATATATTGCTAATACATAATTAAAATCAATCATTTTTTAATGCCCTCTATGTATTAAACTGTATATTACCATTGCAAAGAAAGATATAAAAACAGCAAGAATAGTAATCAATCCTTGAAGAGCAATGAAATTAAAACTTGGTTTATCAATGGATTTGTCACAAAACTCTGTATATTTATGCCATAAGTTAGGTATTTTCATAAACAAATTATAGCATTTTTACTATGTTATGCAAGAAGCTTAAATAATCTTAAGTATATAGGCTATAAAATATAATAAAACAAAAAAGAAACTAATATATGCAACATATCCTATCAGAGAAGAAACATACATAAATTTTCTTAGAACTTTATTCTCAAAAACGGATTTGTCTTTTATTCTGTATTCAGGTTTTCTTTCTTTGAACAACATAATACAAAACGGAATTATAAAGAAGAACAAAAATATAAATGGCATTACACAAAGTAAATAAAATAGTAGTAATTCTCCATAAAGGCAGTCCATATTACTTACTAAACATACAGTAATAAAGCTTTCAATTATGGTTGGCAATATGATATAAAATAAAACTTTTAATTTGTAAAGTATATTTTCATTTCTAATAAATCGCTTAAGAAATTTATATGTTAAGATACCAACAATTATAAATATGGCAGATAATGAAAATAAAGGGGCAGCAAGTATTCCCACTGTACAATATGTTGCTAATACATCTTTAAAATCAATCATTTTTTAATGCCCTCTGTGTATTAAACTGTATATTACCATTGCAAAGAAAGATATAAAAACAGCAAGAATAGTAATCAATCCTTGAAGAGCAATGAAATTAAAACTTGGTTTATCAATGGATTTGTCACAAAACTCTGTATATTTATGCCATAAGTTAGGTATTTTCATAAACAAATTATAGCATTTTTACTATGTTATGCAAGAAAAGAATTGAACATTTTGTAACAATAACTTAATATTTTAAGACAAATTTTGAAAAAAATTATATGATAATTAATGTACATTTTAATAAATATACATTACCTGCTTTTTGATTTGGTATTTATACATTTATCCGGAGTATAATACACCTCACACAAACTTGGTTATCAGGTAAGAATGTTTAAAATGTGTAGTATTTACAAAGAAGGGGGTTTTATATGCCAAAGATATTTAAAGGTATGGTTGTTCACGTGGAAGAATCGGAAGCAGAAGAGCTTCAAAGGCATGAAGCGTTAAAACAAATGTGTATTGATTCTTATGATTCAGCCGATATGAATAAGAATTATAATGTGATTAAAGAATCAGTAGCCAGTGAAAGTGGTTTCAAAGGATATGCAGTTCAAACTGCAGAGGATGAAATAACTATTGTTTATAGGGGCACAGATATTAATTTTTCAAGCTCAGATAGACATTTTGTTTCTAATAGTAGAAAGAATTTTGGTGCTGCAATACGTGATCTTAAGAATGATTTAGATATGGCAAAGAGTAATGTTCCTGCACAGATGACAGAAGCACTTGATTTTATTTTTACAATAAAAAATCAGTATCCAAATGCAAAGATTCGACTAACAGGTCATTCTCTTGGGGGCTCTTTGGCAACAATGATAGCTATTATAGTTAATGTTGATGAAGCTGTTACATTTTCTCCGTATGGAGTTAGGAATATTATGGATGAATATATAAATAAACACGGGGTGGCAACACCGCCTGAACTTATAACAAATTATTCTAATCCCAAAGATCCTATTGCAAGAGTTAATTTAAAGAATAATTATGGACAATGTTATTTTGTACCTAGAGTTGCAAGTACCGTATGGATGCATCCTGTCGAAAACTGGCAGCCACTTGAGACAAGAATTCCAATCAATCATACCAAGTATTTAGGGGTTAAACAAGGTTTATATAATCATACAATATTGCCTGTGAAAAATGCCGTTCAAAAGGTTCAGGATTATGTTGGTGATGTTTATGATAAGGCAAAAAGTATTCCTAAGAACATAAAGCAAAAAATACACAGGGTAAAATTATCAAATGAATGTGCCGGAACATATTCTGTAAGCGGTTATACACGTAGTGATGGAACTAAAGTGGAGGGTTATACCAGAACCTGCGGTGCGAAACATTCCGGTGCAGAAAAGTATGCAGGGAAACGTTTTCAGGATATTCCTCCTGAAGAGTTGGAAGAAGCAATAAGATATTTTATATAATTTTCTTCTATTAAAATTAAAAAGGTCGGGTACTATGTAGTACATCCGACCTTTTACTATTTACAAATCATTTGATTTATTGTTCTATCTTTCTCATTGTAGGGAAAGCGATTACATCACGGATAGTAGGAGAATCAGTTAATAACATAACCAATCTGTCAACACCCATACCCATACCGCCTGTAGGTGCAAGACCATATTCAAGAGCATTGATATAATCTTCATCAATAGACATAGCTTCTTCGTCACCATTAGCTTTTGCAAGTGCTTGTGCTTCAAATCTATATCTTTGGTCTATTGGGTCAGAAAGTTCTGAGAATGCGTTTGCGATTTCCCATCCGTTAACACGGGTTTCAAATCTTTCTGTCAATCTGTCATTATCTCTATGAGCTTTTGCAAGCGGTGAAATTTCACGTGGATAGTCAATAATATGACAAGGTTGTATCAATGTAGGTTCAACTTTTTCTTCAAAGATAGCATCAATTACTTGACCCCAGTTCATATCATCATCAACATTTACATGAAGTTCACGTGCTTTTTTAACAGCTTCTTCTGCTGTATAAATTTCCATAAAATCTACGCCTGTTGCATCTTTAACTGCACCTAACATAGTTTTTCTATCCCATGGCGGAGTTAAATCAATTTCATTTTCACCGTATTTGATTTTTGTTGTTCCTAACACTTCTTGTGCAACATGTGCAACCAAGTTTTCTGTAAGTTCCATCATATCATTATAATCGACAAATGATTGATATAATTCTATCATTGTAAATTCAGGATTGTGACGTGTATCAATACCTTCGTTTCTGAAACATCTGCTTAATTCAAAGATTTTGTCATTCAATCCGCCTACCATCAAACGTTTTAGGTGAAGTTCAGGAGCAATTCTCAATGTCAAATCCATATCAAGTGTGTTGTGGTGTGTTGTGAACGGTCTTG
>JAMPEO010000130.1 GCA_023665105.1 Candidatus Gastranaerophilales bacterium
CTAGAGTAGTAATAGTAGTTGTACCCTCTGTGGAAATAACAGCACTAGCATCAGAATTGATAAGAGTAGTAACTGTATCATTTCCATTAAGTTTAAGTTTATTAATATTTGATATATAAGCAAATTCGTTAGTATTTGATGTTGTTATAACACCGCTGTTGGCAATATTTGAAAGCACAGTAGAATTTGATATATCCATATCTGATTTATTTTCAATATTATTTTCAACATTGTCATTACCCTCGCTAACAACAACATTATTTAATGATAAATAACCGGCAATATTATCAATAGCTGTTTTATTACCAGATAATACTACATTGTTTAATGTTGCAGAAGAATCAGCATTATTTAATTTAAGAGCAAATACAGAATTTCTTATTGTTAAATTAGAAGCCGTAAATGTTGTATTATTTTCCAAATCAAATGCTGAATACTTAGTAGACATATCAATAGTACTATCTGCTGCATTTTGAGACACACCATTGACATTAAATTTGCCTGTACCGGTTTCGCCTAAATCCATATTTTCTTCAACGACTCTTGCAGAAGCAAAATTGTAGCTTCTGATTTTACTTCTAGTGTCATTGTAAATATTAACTTCATGCAAAGTATCCCTAACAACTGTGGCACCAAATATAACTGAATCTTTTTTATCATTTAAAGCAACACCTGTTTCACCAATAAAGGTATCATCATAAATGACATATTCAGTATTATTTGAATTTATATAAGTTTCAACAGTCCAATCTCTATGATAATTCGCAACTAGTTTAGAATCTAATTCAAGATTTATAGCATAAATTCCATTTTCATCGGCAATATCAGTACGATTAAGAACTTTTAATTCTCTTGTAACATCATAGAATGGAGTATCAATATTACCAAGTTGAGTAATTAGAATAGTACCAACAGAACCAGTTCCAACCGTTATAGTATCAATAGCACCTTTTGTCGTAGATAAATCTACATCAATTTTGAATTGAGAATTTTTATCAACAGTAAGAACACCTAGTACAAAATCATTTATAGCACCATCTTTATCCATTGTGTTAACAGTTGTTGAATCCAAATTAACATTAAATCTTGATTTATTCGCAGCATCTATAGCAAGCATAGGAACCGTAAGTTCTCTATTTACAACATTCAAATTCCCGTTAACACCAACAATACTTCCATTAATTTTATCAGGAGAATTTATAGTAACCGTTCCGCCATTTACAGAAACAACAGCACCCTCTGTAATATTTAATGTAGAATTCACATCAATAGAACTTTTATCTGAAATATTTAAAATACCGCTTTCAACGTTAAGGGTACCGCCATTGGCAAGAATTGTACCGTTAATAATTGAATCTTTATATGTAAAGTTTCCATTATCAAGTTTTACAGTACCAGCCCAGTTATCACTTAGATTATAAATAACATCCCCACCAGTAATATTAAGCATTGCAGGTTCAGAAATATTAAGTAATACAGCATCAGATATAGAGCTTTTTGCAGCAATCGTTAACGTAGAGCTGATAACATTTAAATTACCTGCATTTGCAGTTATATTTGCATTAGTAGTTCCATCTTTTACACCTTTATAATTTAACGTACCTGCAGCATCTGTCATTAAAACAGAACCAATCCAAGTATCATTAGAATTGATATTCATAACACCAGATGTAATCAATAAATTTGAATCTTTTAGGATGTTCACATTTTGTTCTTCAGCAATACTACCAACAACAGTTGTTACAGATTGAACATTAAGAACACCCTCTCCTGTAAGCGGTCCGGCAACAACATCGTTACCATTCAAATTCATAGTACCTAAATTATAAACCGTAGTATATGTAGTTTCACCTGTCGAAGTAACTTTACCCTCTCCATAATTTGTCAAATTATTATAGTTTGTTGAATTGGAAGATGTTATTGTTGAGTAATTTTCAACAGTGCCAAGTACATCTTCACCGTTTAAATTCAATGTACCTTTATTTTCTACCTTAGTTAATTCAGAAGTACCTTTTACAATAACAGTAGCTTCATTTTTCAAAGTAGCAATATTTGTTTTTCCATCAAAATTTGCAGTACCTTTATTTAATAACTCACCAACTTGTGTCACATTATTAGCGTTAACCGTTGAACTTTGATTATTAGTTAACTTAGTAATTGAATCATCTGCAAACAAGTTTAGAACAGAATTATTAATAATCTCATTGAATATATTCGTACCACTTGTTTCAATTCTTGAAGTATTAGTCAATACAGATAACAATGATGAATCTATTATTGTCATAGTACCGGCATTTTCAACACTATTTTGTACAGCGGTTGTACCTTTATTAACAACAACACCAACCAAAGTAACCGTACCTTTTTCATTTTGGATAGCGATATTATTATTTGAGAATATAACATTGTTCAAAGTAGCATTTGCAGTCGCGTTATTAAGATGAAGTGCAAGGGTAGAATCAATAATTGAAACATTGTTTACTGTAAAATTGATTGCATTTATAAGATTAAAACCTGTATATTTTTCAGATAAATCAATAATACTTTCACTTGCTATAGAAGAATAACCATTAACAGTAAACACACCTGCACCGGTATCTCCTAAATCCAGACCTTCTTCAACTGTTCCAGCATCAGCAAAAGAATACTGTCTTGGAGTTAGCGTTGAAATATTTGTTTCGTGTAATGTAGCAAGTTTTGTTAAATATCCGACAATAACACCTGTTGCATCTTCGTTTAAAACAATACCGGTTGTACCAAGGAATGAATTATTTGTTAACTCATAAGTACCAGTATCATTGTTATAATAATCGTGTAAGGTATATTCTTTTTCCAAAGAACGTCTCAAAGCTTCACTAATTTTAACAGTAACGTTAGAATCTTTAGCATTATTAATAAACTTAATCTCAGTTCTATCGGAAACAGCTATTGAATCTCTTTCAAGTCCGGTGATTTCAGACAAAGTAAGAACTCCAGAGGAACCAGAACCAACCGTAAACGTATCCGCATACACCTCTTTCGGTGAAACGATTTTTACATCCAAATTAAATAATGCTGTATCGTTTACAGTTAATTTGTTAATAGAATAATTTTTTGTTGATTCATCTTGAAGATTGATTATTCCTGATAAAATATTCATTTCAGAAACTGATTTGAAAGTATCGGTACCAAATGTCAAGATACCCTTAGACATATTAAATGTTCCGCCAGTTATCACAGTTTGTGTTAAATCAGTTTTGATTGCATCATTAGCAGTAGAAATTATTCCATCACCTTTAATATCAGCAGTAAGATTAGTAGTGCCAGATAAGATAACACTATTCGTATTTGTTAAAGAGTCAATAACAATATTTCCGTTCAAATTAGCCGTACCGGAATTTTTTAGATTAGCTAATGTTGAATTATCATTAAGATTAAGCACTCCTTCATTTTTTAATTCAGAACTGATAGTTGAATTAGAAACTGTCATTCTGTCAAGGTTATGAACACTATTTAAATAGTTTTGAACAGCTCCTTCTATAGTGACATCCTCTAAAATTACGTGTCCTAAATCGTTAGTTATAGCTTTGATATTTTCACGTAATACAACATTATTTATATTAGCCTCCGCATCAGTATTATTACTGTTTAATGCCAAAGTACTATTTTGCATTGTGAAATTATTTAAGTTAAGCGTAGTTTTATTTTGTAAATCAAAACCACTAAAACCTGCCATTTCAACAATATTTTTATCAGCATTAGCGTTGAAACCATTTACAGTAAATGTTCCCTCACCGGTTTCACCTAAATCAGTTTTTTCGGTAATAGTATATGCTTTCGCAAAATTAAATGTTCTTGGTGTTAGCGTTGATATATTCACCATGTGTAAGTTATCTTCCGTAACGTTAGACAAAACAATACTATCGGCAGCATCATTCAAGAATATACCAATCGCACCAATAAAATCTTCACTATTTACAACATATTCTGTTCCTGTTCTATTGATATAATCAGCAACTGTTTTATATAAATTAGGTTTTGTAATTTCTTCATTAAGTACAAGTTTAATATTATCAGAAGAATTTTCTTTATAAATAACTTGGATAACAAGTCTAACATCTTCATCAACAGAAGTTTTATTACCGATATCTTCTAAATAAATCAAACCTGAAGAACCTGCACCTACGTGTAAAGTATCTGAATCACCTATTAAATTTCCTTTAGCATCTTTAACAGTTGAATCTAAATCAATATTATAAAATACAGTATTTTTTGAAGTCATTTTATTGATTGAATAATCAGTAAATGCACCATCCTGCATGATTATATTACCTTTAACAGCATTTAAGGATGTATTTGCGTCAGCAAAAGTATCTGCATTAAATGTTAAAGTGCCTGCGTTAAAATTAACATCACCATATACAATATGATTATTAAGAGTATAAACTGCTGAATTATCATCTGAATTTAAATTAACAGTATATTTTTGAGAACCTGAGATATCATCATCAAAAGTATAATGAGCATCTTTAGTAGTACTAAAATTCAATACAACATTAGCACCATCAACATAAATTGCTTGATTGATTTTAGTTTTACCACCATCTAGTGTAATATAGTTTCCGCTAAACCTATTATCAACACCTTCTGCGATAAAATTCATGCTAGATGTTGTATAAATAGCACCACCAAGTGCATTTGTTGTACCTGAGGCGAAGTTGTTAACAAATGAACCATAAACATTAGATATTGTTCCGGTATTGTAAATCGCACCACCTTTTGCAGATTCACCAGAAGCAGAGTTCCCAGAGAAATCTCCGGTAAGTGTGCCTATTGTACCGCCGACATTGGCGATTGCACCACCATTTACAGCTCCGCCGGAGGCAATATTAGATGTAAAATCAGCATCTAATGTTGATATCGTACGTGTGTTATAAATAGCTCCACCATAAGCCTCTTCAACACCTGATACAGTATTACTTTCAAAACTACCGACAAATTCCGTAATCGTTCCGATATTAGCAACAGCACCACCATAAGCCAAAGTACCGCTTGATGTATTTTCTGAATAATTAGTTTCAGTATTTTGGATTGTACCTATATTATAGACAGCACCACCATAAGAAGTTTTACCTTGTGTTCTGTTTTTACTAAAAGTAGCAATCAAGGAAATAATTGGAGAAGTACCAGTATTTGCGATAGCACCACCATAAACCATTTCAGATGCAATTACATAGTTGTTAACAAACCTTGTGTTAACAATTTCTCTAATAGTACCGCTATTACTGATTGCACCACCTTCGGCATAAGCATCACCAAGTACATAGTTTGTATCAAATACAGAACCATCTTGTAAAGACAATGTTCCGGAGTTATAAATCGCACCACCATAA
>JAMPEO010000131.1 GCA_023665105.1 Candidatus Gastranaerophilales bacterium
TGTCTTATTTCTTCGTTATGTGCTAAAAAATTTTTCATTATTCAACTTCTTCTCTATAATCTGAATATTCTAATAAATCTTTATATTCCAGTTCATCAGCATCTGTATCAATTCTAACTAACCATGCCTTACCCATTGGATCTTCGTTTAATAACTCAGGATTAGCAATAATATCTTCATTAATTTCTGTTATTGTACCACTGATAGGCATATAAATTTCAGAAGCTGCCTTTACTGACTCAACAGTAGCAAAAGATTCGTTTTTTGCAAAAGTTGAACCAACTTCAGGTAATTCTATAAAAACAATATCGCCTAATTGTTCAACCGCATAATCAGTTAAACCAATAACGTGTTTTCCATCTTGTTCCAGAACATATTCATGCGATTTACTACATAACATTCCTTCGCTCATTCTTAATCTCCTTATATATTTATTTAACTTTTATTTTTCTTTTGTACAAATGGTCTTTTTTCTACTTCCGCATTATATAGTTTCTCTCTAATCTTAACCTGAATCTGCGTCCCAACTTTAATTTCAGGTATATTTCTTATATAAGCTAAACCTATATTATCACCTCTAACCGGTGATACACCACCACTTGTAACAACTCCGATTTTTTCACCGTTATAATACACCTCATATTCATGACGGGCTATTCCCTTATCAATCATCTTGAAGCCAATTAAACGTTTTTCAACACCGTTTTCTAACTGATTCATTATAACATCTTTTCCGTTATAATCTTCAGTTTTTGCCTTAGGTACAGACCAGCTTAAACCTGCCTCTACAGGAGTCGTATCTTCACTTAAATCATTTCCGTATAAATGAAGAGCTGCCTCCAATCGAAGAGTATCACGAGCACCCAAACCGATAGGTTTTATGCCAAACTCTTGACCGGCTTCCAAAATCTCATCCCATAAAGTTTCTGAGAATTCGTTTCTAACAAGAATTTCTACCCCATCTTCACCGGTATAACCTGTTCTTGAAATCCACAAATTTATATTAAATAATTCTCCACGTTTGATAGAAAAGAATGGCGGTAAATCCGTAACACCCATTTTCTTTACTAGTTCAACAGCCTTAGGTCCTTGAACAGCAAGCAATGAATAGTTGTGAGAATCATTGACTATATCAACATTAAATCCACGCTTGTTACGAACCATCCAGTTCAAATCTTCATCTATCCTAGATGCATTAACTATAATTAAATACTTGTTTGTTTCAAGCTTGTAAATAATCAAATCATCTATAATTCCACCATTTTTATTTGTTAATTGACAATAAACAGCTTTTTTATCGACAAGCTTAGAAACATCTTGAGGAACAATTTTGTTCAAATATGGAAGAGCATCTTCTCCACTCACAAAAACCTCTCCCATATGGGAAACATCAAACAATCCTACATTTTCCCTAACGGTTTTGTGCTCTTCGATTATCGAAGAATATTGCACAGGCATGTGCCAACCTGCAAAATCAACCATTCTGGCACCTAATTTTACGTGTTTGTCATGTAGAAATGTTTGTTTAGTCATAATCTCTCCCTTTGATAATTATTGTGACTGTAAATACTATAGATGTCAAGTAGATTACAGCATTTATTGAGAATGTTTACATAGGTTTTAAAAGATAAATAAAAAAATTTTAAGTTAAGACTTTACTTTTGAATATCTTTCTAGTAATATAAGAACCATATCCAATATAATTGTTCGGAGGAATGCCAGAGCGGTTGATTGGAGCAGTCTTGAAAACTGTCGTACCTTCACGGGTACCGTGGGTTCGAATCCCACTTCCTCCTCCATTTAAAATAAAAGAACAGGGTTCATCCCTGTTTTTTTATTTTCTGATGAAATTAGTGGAATGAGAACCCATAAAGCGGAGCTTTATCGGGTTCGAGCGGATTTGCGTACGGACGACACGAACAAAGAGAGTTAGTCCGGATAGCGAACAGATAAAGCAGAGAATGGCAAAGCCATTACTGCGAAACTCTGTGAGCGTGGAGCAAATCCAAGACAATCCCACTTCCTCCTCCATTTTAAAGTCACTCGTTTGAGTGGCTTTTTTGTTGTTTTAAAATGGAGCGTATTTTTTCATCCTTCAACAAATAAAGAGGCAACATTGTTGCCTCTTTATAAGATTCATATAACCTTTGTTTACTATAAATTCGATTAGAATTTGTAAGCTACACCAACTGATGCTTCAGGTCTTTTGTTTGTAGAAACAGCACCTTGTGCATTGAATTCGATATTTCTGTTATTTTTGAATGGAGTAACTGCTACATCAGCTCTAGCACCAACAAAAGCAGAAGATTGTTTTCCAACGATTGGGTGACCAGAAGATTGGATTTCAGACAAAGTAGAACCTTTAGCTTCTTTAATGAAACCACCACCAATTAAACCTGTAAAACCACCTTCTACACGAGCACCTGCGTTAACTACGTCATTTTTAAATCTAGCACCAACGTGTACATCGTTGAAGAATTCACCGCTGTATGAATGAGCTCTACAATCTTCACCAGCAACAATTTTGTCTACATCTTTTTGTAAAAATACTTGTTTACCGTTGTGGAAACCTCTAACACCTGCAAGATCAAGACCTGCTTCAAAAGATGCACCTTGACCAACATTAGATACATAATCTAACGGAACAACAGCACTGTATGTTTCTGTACCTACAGCTACTTCCGGACGGAAAGCAATATGCTCAGAACGACCGTCAAATTTAACTCTTGCTCTTGGTTCATGAGTACGTTGTCCTAAGATTTCACGTGTACTGTAATCAACACCTACTCTGAATACGCCTTCTTGTTCAGCAGGTTCACCAGGAGCTCTATAACCAGCTGGTTTTTGAGTTGAAGAAACTCTACATTCACTTACAAATGCACCTGTATTTTTGTTAGTTTTTCTTGTGATTGAAACCCATTTATTGCCTTCGCGAACAACTGAATGTTCTGTTCTTATTGAATCAGCAGCAACATCTTTTGCTACACCTTTTGCAGCAGCTGTCATAGGTGCTGTTGCGATTGCCAAAGCTGCCATACCTGCTTTAAAACTTGTTCTAATATTCATTGTGTTCTCCTTTAAATTATTTGTTAGTTGACTGAATTTATATTCGTATTTTGCACACTTACTTTAACAGCCGTAAAAAATCTTTTTGCTACACGAAAAAAAATAATGTTATATACAACACAATACTTAAAGCTACATTCTTGACTACAAGAGGATTTTAGGGGTACAAATTCGTTTTTACATTTCGTTACATGATATAAAATTTTGATTTTATTAAGAAACAAAAAGCGATAATATCAAAAAATATTATCGCTTTTTTGTTTAAAATTACTATTCTATATCTGATTTATAAGATACGTTCTTCTTTTGTTTTTGGTGTAACTTTAAGTTGATAATTTATATCATCTGAAGAGATATAACTTCTCAATAATTGGTCATAAGTTGTACCTAATGAAACAAATCTATCCCTAATTTTACCAGGCCATTCAATATCATCTTTAACCAAGAATTTTTCACCAATAGCAATCGTATAATCTTTTTCTAAATTTATTGGTTCAAACTCATTAGTATCTTCATTACGTACTTTTATAGTACTTGCTAAATCATCTTTTGAATTTCCGGATAAAATGTTATCTATCTGCGTTCTATTAACCTGAATATCAGACCATTGAATAATAGTGTTACGTTTTGGAGCTTTCAAATTACCCTTAACATTTTCTACTATTAAACCTACAAGTTCTTGACCTTTAACTTTACCAACCTGTACATTTGATAAATCTTCACTTACGCCATCAAAAACTTTCATAATATCAAGATTGTTTGAACCATCTTTCAAGCCGCCTCTAATAATAGATGATTGAATACCTACTATTACATTTTTATCATCACATTTTTCTCTTACACTACGTTTCACAGCACTTGTTAACCAGTTTGCTAGGTAACTGTTTTTATATCTTATGGAATCACCATAATCTAATTCTGCTTTATTTCCGGATATATCAGTTAAACTTACAAGCGGTTTCAAATCCTTAGAAAGAACTTTAGTAATATATAACTGAAGCGGATTAGAATCTAAATTGTCTTTAACAGTTGTCTTGCTATAAAATGTATTCACATCTGTTTCAAGCTCACCGTCATCATCAAATTTTAGATTAAATGATTTTATCATATTATTATCTGCACCAAGTGAATCAATATTTGTAATGCTGCCGGTTTTAAGCGAAGTAAGGTTTTTATGATCGTGTCCGTTCAAAATAATATTGATATCAGGAACATGTTTACGAATCATCTTAGAAATAGGAGCACCTGTATGAGATAGTAAAACTACTGCACCTTTTGGATTTTCTTCCTTAAAGTTTTCAACTTCTTCTTTTACAGAGTTGAATGTCTTTTGTAAATCATTCTCTGTTAAATTAGTATCTTTTTTATTACAGTCATCCAAGAATTTCATTTGTTTTAATAAATTTGGATTATAGAATTGCATACTTGGAATTGTAACTCCCAATACAAGAACTTTATGTTTCAAATCCGGATTTTTATCGTCAGGAATTTCATAAGTAACTGATTTTACAACTTTATTATCAGTATTTTTCATAACCTTTTTAATCCCTGGTGATTTTTCCATATCCACATTTGTTGTTAAAGTTTTCATTTCAGAATTTTTCATAACTTTATACATAAATTTATCACCGCCATCAAGGTCATGGTTCCCCATTGTAAATACTGTATCAAAGTTAGACTCTTCTCCTGCTTGTTCGTGTACAAAACCAATAAATTTATTCAAAAATTTATGCTGAATATCACCATTTGTCATTTTTGGCATTGTAATAAAACCTTTTTTAGATGGGTTTATGAACCAATCACCCGCAACAGCAAATAGATTTAATGTACTTTTATCATTCGGTTTTACAAATATATCTTTTTTATTATTTTCTACTGTTTGAGCCAACAACGGCAATGTTAACACATTCCCGTGATTATCAGATGTTGCTAAAATATTTACTTGTGCAGCCTCAAAATTAGGACTGGTTGTTCTAAAAGATGTATACATATAAATTTCCCTTAATAATATTCCGTAATAGAATAAAAACCCACAATATAAATTTTGCTATATTCGTAACAATTCGTTACAGCAAGACTACACTTTAAGCATATTTATCATTTTTAGTGTGTTAAGATATAGAACTCTGAAATAAATTCAGTGTGACAGAAGCTTTCATGTTGAACTTGCGGATTTATAGTAGGGCAAAATTGTACTGTCATGCTAAACTGCGGATTTGCGGTAGGGCGACGGCGAAGCCTAGCCCGTAAGTAGGAGGAAAACC
>JAMPEO010000132.1 GCA_023665105.1 Candidatus Gastranaerophilales bacterium
CGAATAATTGGAGATAAAAATGTTTGAATCACTAGCAGATAGATTGCAAAATATTATACAAGATACAACACGCATAAAAGAACTTACTCAAGACAATATGAAAGAAGCTTTGAGAGAAATAAGAAGAGCTTTACTTGAGGCAGACGTAAACCTACGTGTTGTAAAATCCTTTATATCTAATATAAAAGATAAAGCTGAAGGAGAAGATATTATAAAAGGTGTAAACCCAACTCAACAGCTTGTGAAAATCGTAAATGATGAGCTTGTAAATATTCTTGGAAAAGAAGAAGTTCCTTTAAATTTGGACAATAAACTAAGCTTAATAATGATGCTAGGGTTACAAGGTTCAGGTAAAACGACATCATCTGCAAAACTTGCAGTAAAGCTCAAAAGTGAAGGTAAAAGACCTCTTTTAGTAGCATGTGACGTTTATAGACCCGCTGCAATAAAACAATTAAAAACATTAGCAGAACAAATCGATGTTGAATGTTTCTCAATCGATGGCTCAAATGATGTTTCAAATATTGTAAAATCAGCAAAAGAATATGCTTCTGAGAATAACTACAACGTATTAATTCTTGATACAGCAGGACGTTTGCAAATAGACATTGATATGATGGCTGAACTTTTACTGATTGATAGAATGTTTAAGCCAGATGAAAAACTACTTGTTATTGATTCTATGGTAGGACAAGAAGCTGTAAACGTTGCAGAAAACTTTGATGAACAACTTGGATTAACAGGTATTGTTTTAACAAAACTTGATGGTGACTCTCGTGGTGGTGCAGCATTAAGCGTATCATATTGTACAGGAAAACCTATCAAATTAACAGGTACAGGTGAAAAACTAAACGCCCTTGAAACATTTTATCCTGAAAGAATTGCAACAAGAATTCTTGGTATGGGTGATATAGTCAGTTTTGTAGAAAGAGCTAAAGAAGTAATTGATGAAGAAGAAGCACGAGAACTAGAAAAGAAAATGGAACGTGCAGAATTTTCTTTTAACGATTTCCTAAAAATGAAGAAACAAATGAACATGTTTGGTTCACTTGACCAAATAATGGGAATGATACCAGGTTTGAATTTAGCAAAAGACCAAAAGGAACTTATTTCTCACGAAGGCGAAAAACAATTTAAAAAGATTGAAGTATTCATTCAAAGTATGACTGAAGAAGAACGTAATAATCCTCAATTATTAAATTCAAGTAGAAAGCGTAGAATTGCAGCAGGTTCTGGTATCAGTATTCACGATATAAATATTTTTATAAAACAATTTGAACAAATGCGTGAAATGATGAAAGGTATGAGCGGAATGAAGAAAAACCTTTCCAAATTTGCAAAAATGGGTGGAAATCTAGGTGGAAAACTTGGAATGAAACAAATGATGCAGAATATGCGACGTTTTAAATAATTATAAAAGTTGAGAAAAATTCGCTTTTATGTTCTAATAGTAAGGTTAAGAAAGATAGTAGGAGTTTTATATGTTAACAGAAGAGAGAACATTTGTTGCAATTAAACCAGATGGTGTACAAAGAGGTTTAATTGGTGATATCGTTACCAGATTCGAAAGAAAAGGTTTCAAAATTTTAGGAATGAAACTCCTTATGGTATCTGATAAACAAGCCGCAGATCATTATGCTGAACATGAAGGTAAACCTTTCTATCCACGTTTAGTAAAATATATTCAAAGCGGTCCTATTGTAGCAATGGTTATCAAAGGTTATAATGTTGTTGAAAGCGTTCGCCATATTGTTGGTGCAACAAGTCCGCTAAAAGCTGATGTTGGAACAATTCGTGCTGATTTCGCACAAGTTATGGAATATAACGTTATACACGCTTCTGATTGCATTGAAAGTGCTGAGCGAGAAATCTCTATATATTTTGATGAAGAAGAAATCTTTGATACTTGGAAGACTAAAACAGAAGAATTGATAGAAGAAGATGAGCTACTCTAATCCTGAATTTGAATATTTTAATTATGAATTAGAACATGTTGATAAAAAGACCGGTGCAAGAGCCGGAACATTGCATACACCACATGGTGATATAAAAACGCCTATATTTATGCCAGTTGGAACAAATTCAACAGTAAAACTAGTGACCAATCACCACTTGTATGAATCAAAAGCTCAAATCATACTTGGAAATTCATACCACTTATACCTAAGAGCCGGCGATGAGCTTATTGCAAAATTTGGCGGTATTCATAAATGGATGAATTGGGCAAAACCTGTTTTAACAGATTCCGGTGGATTTCAAGTTTTTTCATTAGCACATCTTAGGAAAATTTCAGAAGATGGTGTTGAATTTAGAGATCCAAAGGATGGAAAAAAACATTACATAAATCCTGAAATATCTATGAAAATTCAACAAAATATCGGTGCTGATATTATAATGGCATTTGACCAATGTGCACCATTCCCTTGTGAATACAATGAAGCTAAAAAAGCAATGGAACGTACGCATAGATGGCTTGAACGCTGTTTAAAAGCAAAAACAAATCCAAAGCAAGCATTGTTCCCAATCTGTCAAGGAGCATTCTACGATGATTTAAGACGTGAAAGTGCTGCATTTGTTTCTGAAATTGATGCAGTAGGTTATGCTATTGGAGGATTGAGTGTCGGAGAAGACAAAGAAACAATGAATCACTTTGTTAACTTTACAGCACCACTCTTACCTGCAAACAAGCCACGCTATTTGATGGGTGTTGGTACTCCGGAAGATTTATTGGATGGTATCAAAGGCGGCATAGATATGTTTGATTGTGTTTTGCCTACCAGAAATGCAAGACATGGTTCATTCTTCACTTGGAACGGTAAAAAACAAATTAAAAATGCACAATATCAAGAAGATGCATCTCCATTAGAAGAAAATTGTGATTGTTATGCTTGTAAAAATCATTCTAAAGCTTACATAAGACATTTATACAAGTGTAACGAAGGCACCGGTCAAGCACTTATGTCTATTCATAACATAAGCTTCTTGATAAACTTCTCGCAAATGGTTAGACAAGCTATATTAGAAGATAGATTTGAAGAGTTCTATAACGAACACTATAATAATTTTATTTAACCTTCATCCCCCATACAACAAGGTTTGTAAGTGTATTTGCATTTAATTGAATTATCAACCATAGCAACAGCAATAGCTTTTGTTGAATCATGTGACAATGAGATATCTATTTTGATATCATCATATTCAGGGGTTAATAGTCTCACCTTAGCTTCATTAAATTCGCCGTGATAGACCTCTATTGTGTTATATTTTAAAAGCTTAATGCCCAAAGGTGATAATACCTTTATAACAGCTTCTTTTGCACAGAAACGAGCACAAAGATGTTCTGCATAAGTTTTATACGAATAACAATAATCCAATTCAGATGCTGTAAAAATACGCTCTAAGAATTTTTTATCAGAAACTCTGTCTTTATTTTCAAATCTTGAGATATCTTCTATATCAACACCTAGCATAAACACAAATCCTTTAAATATGGTTCAAAATAGCATCACGTGCTATTTTTATTTGTTCAGAAGTACCAAGATTTTTAATAGAAACCATTCCGGAAGCAATTTCTTCTTCTCCTAAAATAATAGCATTGTTTGCAATTTTAGAAGCTTTTTCCATTTGTTTGGTAAACTTTTTACCTCCAAAATCAAAATCTACGCTCTTATTATTATCTCTAAGATATTTAACAAGTTTTATTGCTTCAACTTTATCTGTAGATACAACGAACGCATCTAATTTTGATTCATCTTCTTTTTGTATCAATGAATATAATCGTTCCATACCCATTGCAAAACCTATCGCCGGTGTATCTTCACCGCCAAGATTCTTTACAAGGCTGTCATATCTTCCGCCGCCACACACTGCATTTTGAGAACCTAAATTATTAGATTTTATTTCAAATACAGTTCTGTTGTAATAATCCAAACCTCTTACAAGAAGCTTGTTAACAGAATATTTTATATTTAAAACATCTAAATAAGATTTTAATTGTGTAAAGTGCTCAGCACATTCATCACAGATAAAATCACCTTGAATAATTTCTTTTATCTCCGGTTTTTCAAAGATTTCTTTACATTCAGGAACCTTACAATCTAATAAACGAAGAGGATTTTTTTCATAACGATTTTTACAATCTTCGCATAATTCATTATAATAAGGTTTTAAAACAGCTTTTAATTTTGTTTTAAAAGTTTCACGGCAAGCAGGACAGCCAAGAGAATTTATTTCTACATCCAAATCATTAAGTCCAAGCGATTTTAAATAAGAAACAGCTAGTTCAATTACTTCAGCATCTGCAGTCGCATCTTTTGCACCAAACATTTCAACACCAACTTGATGGAACTGTCTTTGACGGCCTGCTTGAGGTCTTTCATATCTAAACATAGGACCTTTATACCAAAGCTTAACCGGTGCCGACAATCTGTGCATACCGTTTTCTATGTATGAACGAACAACACCTGCTGTATTTTCAGGTCTTAATGTCAAACTTCTATCACTTTTCTCAAAAGTGTACATTTCTTTATTAACAATATCTGTTGTATCACCCACGCCACGAGCAAATAACTCAGTAGCTTCAAATACAGGTGTTCTTATTTCACCATAACCCGCATTAGAAAATATTCTCTGTGCATTAGTTTCCATCCTATGCCATAAAGCCATTTCTTGCGGTAAAATATCTTTTGTTCCTTTTTGTACTTTAATTATATTAGCCATAAACTAATTGTATTACAAACATATTCTGATTAAAATTATTAAAAATATTTTTATCATTTTAACACTTGACTGATAGTTACTATCAAGTTTTAAAATATAAACAAGAAAAGGAGAATATTATATGATTTTAGAAAAAGTAAACAATCCAAATGATTTAAAAAATCTAACACTAGATGAAATGACTATTCTCGCAAACGAAATGAGAGAACTAATCATAAAAAAAGTAAACACAACAGGGGGGCATTTCGGGCCGAACTTGGGTATAGTAGAAGCAACTATCGCAATGCATTATGTATTTAATTCACCGGTTGATAAAATAGTATATGATGTTTCACATCAATGTTATCCGCACAAAATTCTTACAGGAAGAAAAGAAGGGTTTACAGATATTGATAAATATCTAAAATACACAGGTTATACCGCACCGGAAGAAAGTGAGCATGATTTCTTTAAAGTTGGGCATACATCAACATCTGTAAGTCTTGCATCTGGTTTGGCAAAAGCAAGAGATTTGAAAGGAGAAACAGGTAATATAATAGCACTTATTGGTGATGGTTCTTTAAGTGGTGGCGAAGCACTGGAAGGTCTTGATAATGGTGC
>JAMPEO010000133.1 GCA_023665105.1 Candidatus Gastranaerophilales bacterium
AAAAGATATTGTATTCATCTTTTCTCCATTATTTACACTACACACAAGAATATCAATTCCCCTGAAGATTCTAAATTGCCTTCGGAAACAATTTTATTTACAAAACTTAATAAAGTTATAATAGTTTTAAAAGAACTCAGGATATTGCTCTCTTGTTATTTCCTTATCCATAATAAAAAAGTTGTCTTGCGGTGCAATTTTAATCTTGTCAAATCCTAACATCAAATCTTCAACAGACAAAAGTTCTACATTATCATTTTGAAGCATTGGATTATTTGGATAAACTGAATTGATAAACCAAGTATCAGATTGTTTTTCATAACCAATATCACTTTCGCCATATCTAAACCTGTGAGTTTTGAATATTGAAGGTTTAACAGATTCTGTTACTATGCTTTCAACTGTATCAAATATCGGTAATGAGGCTTCACGGTTTTCTATATTTTTACTACCTAATATTAACGCTGATTTAGGTTTAAAAATTGCATCTGAAATGATTGTTCTAAATTTTTCATGTATTTGTTGAAGATTGTCTAAACAATCATACAAATGAAACCCCAAAACTCCATCATTATCAACAACACCACCAGCAGTACAAGTTCGTACAGAGGGTGTCCAAAATCCTCTAACCTTTGATACAGATTCTTTTATTGAATCAGCAGGATGACCGCAATATAAATATTCATCAAAAAAATGCTTATTAAATTCATTTGAATTAACAATACGAATATTAGAAGTATAATTGATTTGACTATTATAAGAAGTAACCTTCATATAATCTTTAAATCCGCTAAAAAATTAAATTGCTATTTTTTGTAAAAATTCATATATAATACTTAATGGATAATTTACACTGGATATTCTTCGTGTTAGTATCAAAAGTATGAGAGTTGCCGAATATTTAATAAAATCATTACAACAACTAGGTATAACTGATTATTTCGGATTGCCTGGTGATTATAATTTTAATATATTGTATGCTATAGAAGAAAATCCTGAAACTAATTGGATTGGTTGTACAAATGAACTTAATGCAGGGTATGCTGCAGATGGTTATGCACGTATCAAAGGTTTTGGTGCAGTTGTTACAACATACGGAGTTGGTGAACTTAGTGCTATGAATGCTATTGCAGGTTCTTTTGCAGAAAATGTACCGGTAATAAGTATTGTTGGTGTTCCTAAAACATCTGCTATTGAAAATAATGTACTTCTACACCACAATTTTCAAAATCCAAACTATTATGCTTTTGAAAATGCATTCAAAAATGTAACAGAAACAACAGCTTATCTTACAAAAGAAAATGCTAAATCTGAAATAGATAGAGTTATTACAACATTTGTTAAAGAAAGAAAGCCTGTTTATATAGCTATCCCTATAGATACAGCTATGGATGAGATTGATGAAAATATTGGTTTTACTTATCCACAAAGCAATAAAGAAAATCTAAACTCTGCAGTAAAAGCAATTCTTGATATGGTTGAAAAATCAAGCAAACCTGTATTGCTTGCAGATGCACTTTTAAAAAGATACCAATTAGAAAAAGAGTTTGCTGAATTGGCAAATAAAACCGGATACCCAAATACAAACTTTATTATGGGTAATGGTGCAATAAGCACATCTCAAAATAATTATGTAGGAACTTATCTATCTGAATTTGGTAATGCAAAAGCAAAGGAAATTCTATTCGACACTGATTGCTTGATATCTTTTGGTCCAATATATAGCGACTTAAATACATTCGGTTTTAGTTTGCCATATAACATTGAAGATTTTGTTGCAATATATGGGACTTACACAGTAATTAACCATAAAAGGTATGATGATGTTATTATAAGTGATATTATAAATGAGCTTATTAAAGTACTCCCTAAAAAAGATATAAAACTACCTGATGTAGTAGATATTGGTTACAAACCATCTATAATGGAAGATAAAGCTCTTACATCTTCATATATCTATCCACGTTTACAAGAATTCTTTAAAGAAAATGACTGTTTGTTTATGGAAACAGGTATTATTTTACACGGATTTTCAGGAATAAAATTGCCGGATAACGTTGATGTAAACACACAAACTCTATGGGGTTCTATTGGTTGGGCTACTCCAGCAGCATTTGGAGCATGTATTGCTCTAAAAGATACTGAACGAAGAGTTATTTTATATACAGGCGATGGTTCTCATCAGCTTACTGCATCTGAAATTAGTAATATGATGCACCACAATCTTAAACCTGTTGTCATTGTATTGAATAATAACGGCTATACAATAGAACGAATCTTATCAGATAATCCGGAAGACAATTTTAATAATATTATCCAATGGAATTATTCAAAATTACCAGAGGTTTTTGCAGGAAATGTTTGGATTGCTAGTGCTAAAACGGATAAAGAATTTAATACTGTTCTAAAAATGTCTGAAAACAAAGATACAATGTGTTATATTGAAATTTTTACAGAACAAATGGATATTCCTAATATAACCAAAAAGACAATAACTAAACTAAAAAAGTCATAGTTTAATAAAACGTAACAGATATTATCCGAAAAAAACATTTATTATATAATAATTGAATGACAGATTACATTGTAAAAACAGAAACCAACATAGAAAAAAAGACTATTTGCGGTGCAGAGCATATCGTGAATATCCTTGAAGAACACGGTGTTGATACAATTTTTGGTTATCCGGGTGCACCTATTTTACCGCTATACAATGCTTTGTCAAAAACAACCGAAATAAAACATTATCTGTCACGTCATGAACAAGGTGCTATACACTCTGCAGAGGGTTATGCAAAAGTAAGCGGCAAATGTGGTGTTGTGCTTGTAACATCCGGACCGGGTTTTACTAATACTCTGACGGGAATAATGAATGCTCATTCTGACAAAACTCCTCTTGTTATAATTTCAGGACAAGTTGAAAATCAGGATAGCAATGAATTTCAAGATACAGACATAATAAGTATGACAAAATCTTGCACAAAAAAAACATATAAAGTACATAATTCAGAAGATATTGAACGTGCATTCAAACTTGCCTTCCATAATGCAAATAAAGCTCCAAAAGGACCTGTTGTCATAACAGTTACGAAATCTGCATTAGAAAATATTGTTGAACATAAAAATTTATTTAACCTTAGACAGGAAATTAAAGTCGAAGCACCTCATTCTTGTGTAACAAAGACAATAGAAATTCTAAAAAATGCTGAGCGTCCCTTAATGATAGTTGGCGGCGGTTGCATAAATGCAGAACGAGAACTTATTGAACTTGCACATTTAACACATATTCCATTAGTACATACCCTTATGGGAAAGGGAATAGCTGATGAAATATCTCTTGGAATGATTGGTTCTGATGGAAAACAAGAACTAAATAGTAAAATACAAAATTCAGATATTGTGCTTGCCTTAGGTACAAGATTTACTAATAGAACAACTAACCGTATAAAACAATTTCTTCCTAACTCAAAAATTATTAGTATAAATATTGAGCATAATAAATCTAAAAATGTGTTTGTTTCAAAAGAAATTATTGGCGAAATGAATATTGTATTACAACAAATGATTGGAACAATTAAAGCAAAAAATATACTTTTTGGGATTAAATATGATTGGATTGAATCTTTATCAGATGAGCTAGAAACAGAAGAATATACTTCACAAAATCTAACATCCGAATATGTATTGAATGAGGTTTATAAATATACAAAAAAATACCGTCCTATAATAACAACAGATGTAGGACAGCATCAAATATTATCAGCAAAAGTATTTAATACTACATCCTCAAAGAATTTTATAACATCAGGAGGTTTTGGGGCTATGGGATTTGGTTTGCCGGCTGCAATAGGAGCACATATTGCACAGCCTAATGCTCTTGTGATGAACATTACCGGCGACGGTTCTTTCCAGATGAATGTACAAGAACTTGGAACTTGTGCAGAATATAACATACCGGTAAAAATAATGATTATGAATAACTCTTCTCTCGGTATGGTTAGTTCTTTACAAGAAAAAATATATAATAAAAAATATGAATCTGATATGATAAACCCTGATTTTGTCAAAATAGCTCAAGCGTACGGAATATTAGGTTATAATATTAGGACAAAAGAAGAACTTCAAAAAGCATTAAAAGAGATTTTTACTTACAAAAAAGCCGTTTTACTTAATATTGTAGTTGATGATGAATAGTAACGAGAAATTATAATTTATCGCACTGGCATCGTTTCAGTATTATTCGTTATTTACAAAATTAAGCTTTGTAACAATTTGTTGTAATTATTGAAAGATTTTGAAGAAAATGCCGTTATATTTACCGTACTAGATTTGAGGTGTGGCATGTCTTTAAATATTCAATCTACATATACTTTCGCTTTTGCAGCACCTATGATTGATAGCGAAGAAAAAGAGATTATGAAAAAGCTGCTCGCTTATGGTGTTACACCAACAGGTAATAAAAGTGCTGATAAAGCTAAGTTAAGACAAATTGAAGAAAAGAAAGCAAAAGAAGAAAACATTGTATCTGGTAAGTTTTTAACAGTTTCTCGTGGCGAAGAAGAAAAAATTCAAGAACGAAAAAAAGAACGTCGTGATAATATGGATGTTTCTAAAATTAAACAAAAAAAAGAAAGACAACTTGGTGCAGATATTTTAGGTCAGCAAATATACTTAGCTATAAAAATGAAGGATGAAAAGAAGAAAAAAGAAAGTGCTTAGTGTGTTGCTATGATTGTGTTTTATCTTAATCTGTAAAAAATAGCTTGCAAAATTTTTAAAAAAGTGTATTATAGTCAGTGTGAAGTTTGTTTTATGGTTGACTTATTCACCTATTCACTCATTCACTTAATATTAATTTTTATTACAATAAATTGTATTTTTTACGTTTATTCTGCTTGACTATTGTGCTTGAAGTTGTACGATATTGTATAACATGCTCAAAGTATGGGGTATTGTCATGCTTTGAGGGGAAATGTAAGGCAAGAGGCTGAATTTACAGCGAAACAGTCTATATATTAACCAAATTTTAAGTACGTACATCATATTAGAATAGACGAGGTAAATTAATGTCGACAACAAAATATGCAAAAAGAGTAACGCCGATGGGTATTCCTAATACTCGTTTGGATTACTTACCTGACTTAATTGATATTCAAAAGAAATCTTTTGAATGGTTCCTAAAAGAAGGTTTAAAGGAGGAGTTATTAGCTTTTAGTCCTGTTAAAGATTACACAGGCAGATTAGAATTGCACTTCTTACCAAACTATACGTTTGATAATGCTAAGTACACTATCG
>JAMPEO010000134.1 GCA_023665105.1 Candidatus Gastranaerophilales bacterium
TTCAGAAGAAACTTATAACAATGTTGTTAAAAATAATCCTCAACAAAATAAAGGTAAAACAGCATATTCTTACATTGTTAATGCTCAAAATGAAGCATTAAAAGAAGCTTGGAATAATTTCAAAAATGAAAAGAAATTCCAAAAAGATTTTGATAAGTTTAAAAAAGAAAATAGTTTTTGGCTAGACAACGATTCTCTTTATGAAGCTTTATCTATTGATAATGGTAATGACTATTGGCCAATTTGGAAATCAGAACTTGATAAAAATTTATTAAATCCAAAATCAGAAGAAGAGAAATCAGCTGCAGAAAAAAGAATTATTGAAATTAAAGAAAAATATGCTGATGAAATTGATTTCTATAAGTTCTGTCAGTTTGTTTTAGAAAAACAATTATTAGAAACAAAAAAATATGCACTAAAAAAACATATTAAAATGATTGCAGACCGTCAAGTTGCGTTCTCTGATAGAGATGCGTGGGCATATCAATCATTGTTCTTGGATGGATGGTGCTTAGGCTGTCCTCCTGACTATTTCTCTAAAGATGGTCAGGCATGGGGATTCCCTGTAATGGATCCTGAAAAAATGTTTAATGAAGATGGTTCATTGGGTGAAGGCGGAATCTTAATGAAAAATCTTTATAAGAAAATGTTTAAAGAAAATCCGGGTGGTGTTAGAATTGACCATATTGTAGGTTTGATTGACCCTTGGGTTTATAAAAAAGGTTGTAAGCCAATGGTTGAACAAGGTGCAGGAAGATTGTATTCATCTCCTGAACACCCTGAATTATCTAAATATGCGATAGCTAAGTTATCAGATTTAGATGAAACATTGGAACCGGATAAAGAAAAAAGGGTTAAATCTCTTGATAAAGACCAAATTAAAAAATATGGTCAGCTTATTGAAAAAGTTGTTATTGGTGCAGCAAAAGAATGCGGTTTGGATAAAAATTCAATCGTTTGTGAAGATTTGGGAACGCTTACAAATCCTGTCGATGCAGTTATGAAAGAATATAAATTGCAAGGTATGAGATTAACTCAGTTTGTAAAACCTGAAAAACCTGAACATCCTTATCGTTGTTGCAATATTGAAGAAAATGTATGGACAATGGTCGGTACTCACGATAATGAACCTATTGCAATGTGGGCTAAGGCTATGGTTAATACACATGAAGGTTATTTACATGTAAAAAATCTTGTTGAAGATTTATATGCTGAATTAGAAAATAAAGATGAGATGATTGTTAAATTAACTAATGATGCAGAATTCTTGAGAAAAGTTAAATTATCAGAAATATTTGCATCAAAGGCTAGAAATATTCAAATCTTCTTTACAGATTATTTCAATATTGAAGATGTTTATAATAGACCTGGTACTTCCGGTGATGAAAATTGGTCATTAAGATTACCTAACAATTATGCAGATTTGCAACCTATTGATTTAGGCGAAATTTTAACAATGGCTATTAGAGCACGAGGCTCTAAATTTGCTGATAAACATAAAAAACTTATCGAAAAATTAAACAATGAAAAATAAGATAATAATACTATTAGTATGTTTAATAATGATTATGAGTTCAAGTTTTGCAGAGGAAACAGCACCTCCATTAGTGCCGACTGATGCAAAACTTGAATATAATCATGGTATTGATTGTTATAAACTTGGTCAATATGATGAAGCTATAGCAGCTTTTAGAACTGCTATTAGGCTTTATCCTGATTATATTGACGCATATTATAATCTGGGGTCTTTGTTAGAATACTTAAAACAAAATGATGAAGCTCTTGCTATTTTTGAGCAAATTATTGCACGTAATCACAAAGAATATGAAGCTTTATATAAAGCTGCTAAGTTAAGTGCATTGTTGGGTGATAGAATTACTGCCGCTAAATATATTTCGATGATACCCAAATCAAGTCCTTTTGCTGCTAAAGCTGCCAGTGTTTCATCTTTATATCATTTGACTCCTGCAACTGGAGCTAACAACGGAAATCCTGCATCATCTGTCAGTCAAACAGGTGGATGTTACCCTAATATAACAAGTCCTACAGGAATTACATCAGATTCTTATGGAAATTTATATGTTTCCAGTTTTACTGATAATGCGATTATTAAAATTTTACCTGATGGAAAAAAAATGTTATTTTATAAAAGCCCGAATTTAAAAGGTCCTATTTCACTTGCCAGTGATTCTATGGGGAATATTTATGTGGCTAATTATAATGCAAATAATATTTTAAAGCTTTCGCATTCAGGTGCATGCACTGTTTTGACAACTAATGTTTCTAAACCTTATGGTGTCCATGTAAATGGAAATATCCTTTTTGTTGCATGTCAAGGTACAAATTCAGTTTTGCGTGTTAAGTTAAAATAACAACTTTTCGGATAGATATTATTCCACTCTTATACACTATATGTATGAGATTTTTGTGTGCTTGTTTAAGTTCGCTTTTTTTTTGCCGATTTAATATTTGACTTATAAAAAAAAATAATTAAATAAGACAATGTAGAAGATAAGCAACAAGTATAGGAGAGTTTGTCATGGGTATGGCAGCATCACAGGCTAGATACTTAGCTCTAACCGCAAGAAAAACTAACTGCGAATATGAAGGTCAACAGATTAACCAGGCTCGTACAGCATTGGCAAACCAATCTGCAAACTATTTTAATCAGTTGTTAGAAACAGATGTTCCTGATTGTCCTGATAGTACAGATTTTACTACGTTGCAATACTCATATAGCGATGGTTATAATGATACTGTATTAGAAAATTGGTATCAACTATCTACTGCTAATACTGATTATAACTATGTTGTTGATACTTATTATTATGATGATGTTTACACAGGTTCTAAAAAGAAAATGTCTAATCCTGAGGTAACATTCAAAAATGAAGTAAGTGCTTATCCTGAACAAGTTCGTAAATTATTAAAATATCCTGATGGATCATATAATTTAAATGATGAAGTTGTATATAAGCCATTATCTAGTTACAATGATACGAAAGAAATGCAAAATGCTGTTAAAGATTTGGAAGCTGAAGGATATTTAGATTTTCCTGGTGGAAAAATTGATTATAGTGAATTGTATGGTTACAAAGATATGGCAAATGTTTGGCATATTGCTAAAAAAGAAGATTTGGAAAATGCAACATCAACAGATGGGCTTAAAGAGGGTTATATTGATTTAACTCAGCTAGGTGTTGATTTAACTGATACATCAGGTTGGACTAACGAAGACTTTATTGCTGTAACAGAAGCATTAGAAGCACAAGGTTTAACAGGTATATCTATAGACGATATTATTCAGGCTGTTGCAGATGGTACTTTAGAATCAGGTTATGCATCTTATACGACAACTACTGTTGGTGATGAAACTGCATATACTTTTGCTGCGGCAACAAGAGATGAAGCTTATGAAGCAGGTAAAGGCGGATTGATAGATTACTCGACTATTTATACTCCAACTTATGTTGGTAATTGTAAATTAACTGAATTGGTTGATAATTTGTCAAAAACTGATGAAACTGCATTATTACAAATTATAGCTGATTTGCCTGATTCTACAATTTCTGATTATATTCATAGAAGACCGGATGGAACTTATGAATATTATGGTTCCGGTATATATTCTTTCGAATACAATGGTGCTACCCGTTATACTACATATCAAGATTTGGTTAATAGTTTAACAACTTATGATGAGTATGGTAAACCTATTGAAGGTCAAGATAAACTAGCATATTTTGATGCAACTTATATCAATACAAAAATAAAAGATACTAACTATGCGTTATTAGAAACAGATGGTTCAGGTAGATTTACATCACTTAAATTGGATGATGATAGTGTTGTTTATAATCTTCATGTAGAACAAGTTACTGATGAAGCAGCTTATAATGATGCAATGAACCAGTATTACCATGATGTTCATGAATACGAAAAGAAAATTGCTGATATCAATGCTAAAACTGAAATTATTCAACAAGAAGATAGAACTCTTGAATTGAGATTGAAACAGTTAGATACAGAACAAAATGCTTTACAAACAGAAATGGAAGCTGTAAAGAAAGTTATTTCAAAGAACGTCGAAACCACATTCAAGACATTCAGTGGAGGCTAGAAAGCAGCCTAGACTTCGTAAGAAGTCTGTGGGAAAATTTGAGAATCGTTATAGATTCACGATTTATATTAAAAATCCATTTATTGATACACGTACACACCTTTTACCTTGTTGCGTCATAATTTGATGCAATAAGGTTTTATTTTTTAATATTCCGGTGATTGTAATGTCTTTATTCTATTTAGAGGCCAAAATACAAAACATGCTCTTCCGACAATTCTATCTTCCGGTAAAAATCCCCAAAATCTACTATCTTCTGAGTTGCCTCTGTTATCACCCATCATAAAATATTTTCCTTGTGGAACTTCCATTGGTCCGCAATACATAGTATTGCTGCAAGGTATTGATTCAAAATCGCTTAGAATATATGTTTCTTTGAGTGGTTGATTGTTTACTATTACTTGATATCTGCCATCATAATTCTTTTTTAACACAATTTTATCACCGGGAAGACCTATTACACGTTTAATAAAGGCAACGTCTTTACAAAGTATGCCAGTGCGTCTTGCTAGAACACCCATTGGAGTTCTGTTTATTTTTACAAATGGCGGATAGAATACAATTATATCTCCTCTTTTAGGCTTTGAGAAAAATTGTGTAACTCTTTCTACAACAATTCGGTCGCCTTCTATGAGCGTTGGTCGCATTGAGCCTGATGGAATCCATCTTATTTCACAAATAAAATATCTTATTAAAATAACCATTACGATTACAAACACAAATGTTTCTAACCATTCTTGGGCAACGGGATGGATTTTTCCCCAACTTTTATACTTATTTTTTATTTCATTAAACATTTAATTTCTCCAATTAGCGAAGTTTTGTATTCACTATCCCTAAGATTTTCTAGTGCCATAATTGCTCTTCTTGAGCAATTATCTATTAAAATAGATGTTTTTTCAATAGCATTGTTATCAAATTTTACTTCATTTAAGAATATTATTGGAGCTGTGTAAATTTTATTTTTAATATCTTTTGAGTTTAGGAGTCCTTGTTTGTAGTCGTCTA
Organism: Candidatus Gastranaerophilales bacterium; assembly: GCA_023665105.1. Lineage (GTDB taxonomy): Bacteria > Cyanobacteriota > Vampirovibrionia > Gastranaerophilales > Gastranaerophilaceae > UBA2883. Next base: position 5,129 of record JAMPEO010000134.1, read on the forward strand.
AATCATTTTTAATTTGAAAAGCTGTTCCATAATTAGTCCCAAAATCTTTGAGAAAATTATCCAAATTTAATAATAAAAATAACCCATCTATCATAGATTCAAATAAAGAAGCAGTTTTTAGTTCTGTTTTTTGTAAATATTCTTCTATAGTTGTGAT
>JAMPEO010000135.1 GCA_023665105.1 Candidatus Gastranaerophilales bacterium
GTTATTTTCATTATAAAATATTTTTTCATTTTTGTACAGTGTACAAATTACGAGAAAGCCTCATGAATAAAAGTAAATATCTTTACTTTATTGTAAATTTTTATTAATATATTTATAGCATGATAGCAAAAATTTTTGTTACAGTGTTTCTTATTAATGTATGATAAGGAGTGTCTTTGCATGGAAATCAATAATTCTAAACCGGTAAAAAGTGTAGCGTTTCAAGGTTATCAACATAAGAAAACCGAAACAGGTTCACAATCATACGTGTTTAACTGTCCTTATGACACAAAAAAATATACATGTGAAGTACAAATCTTTAAGGTTGGTGTTGATAAGAAAAACAACTACTTTATCAGAAGAGGATGCGATAACAAAATGGAACCGTTCTTTAAGGCAGATATTCCTGAAGGCGGCTTAGCTGTTGAACCTGATTTTGATTTACATCTAAAAGAAGACCAGCCTTTTGCATACAGATATGCTTTAAAAGATAAAAAAGGTAATTTTGTAAAATTCGTCGAAGAAGATAATAACACTATCGACGGATGTACTCTTGTTTCAAGAAATGGTACAACACCGATGAAACAAGGTCCTATGTATTTGGCTATTGCAGATTCATTCGCACCGGGCTATGTATACGCAGGTTTCCACGATAAAGATACCGGTAAAATTATAGAACCTGATGATGCAAAAAAAGCAGAAATTGCTGAAATGATTAGAAACTCAAGCAGATCTTTCTCTAACACAATGGGCGGCACACTTGCAGGTTTAGAAGCAAAAGTTCCTGAGTTAAGAGCAGCAGGTTTTAAAAGAATCATTACCTGCCCGTTAAAAGGTGGAGATAACGCATCTTCTCATAAATATTGGAACGAAAACAACATGGTTATTGCAGGTGGACTTGGCAACATCAATAACTATGATTCACTCCAAAGAGAAGCGTTCAAACACGGTATGAACCTTGTAGATGACGGTACATTCACATCAGAAGGTCTTCAAGGTATCCACTATCAACGTGCAATAAAATGGATGGATACAGATAACAAACCAGCCGAGTATTACTATTTCAGAATGAGTGGATTACAAGATGACAGCTTAGGTTTAGGCGTTGTTCCTGCTAACTATGAAAATATGAGACCTAAACTTGTAAACTGCCCATTTGATGTTGTAGTAGGTAAAGACGGTCAATATAGTTTCCCTAAAAATAAAGAGTATGATCCTAAACAGCCTACATATTTCCAAATATATGATGATTCTTTAGTTTCAGAAAAACAAAGAAAATCAAAAACAAAAGTCATTTCAAGTTATGAAAATACAACTAACTATAACAAGCTTTCAATGAATACGCATGATGACACTCCTATTCCTTACGCATTTGAAGTACAAGACTCAAATGAATTGAAGAAAAACTTGCAAAGCTTGAATGAAGTTAACAAAATGCGTGATAAAGATGAAAGAATCGCATTTAACAGCCCTAGAGGTGCTATGTTTGTAGGTTCTTTATCAGGCATAAGAATTGAACCAAAAGAAGAAGGCGGATTCGTATGCTGGGATTCAAACACAGATATGGTTAAGCTTAATTATTTCACATCAAACTATGATAACGAAATGATGGCTTCAGAAAAGAATCCTGCAAAGATTGCAATAGAAATGGATAAATATCGCAGAGCTAACGCACAAGTTCAAGATATGACCATGTCAGCAGGCAAATATTGGACAAAACACGTAAGAAATGTTCATAACGAATATGTTGCAAAAACAATCGGAGAAATCTCTGATAAACCGGGAAAAGCATATAACAGAATTGAAGGAATTTTGAACTCTCAAAATCCTGCCAGTCCAAAACTACCAGAGGATGTAAGACTTTCTAAAGATATCATTACAAATATTTTAGATGATAACTATGAATTGCGTCCAAAATATGAAGACTATGATGATTTAATGAATTCTTCATTGATGGATCTTCCTCTTGATTCTATTGAATTTGCTAATGATACAGCCGCAGCATTATCATCACCATATTTATCAAAACGTTCATCTGATGTTGACCACATTGGTCAATCAAGATTTGATGCTATGAACGATAAAACATACAAAGTTCCAAAAGAATATGCAAAAGTTTATAACAAGATGAATGATACTTTCACAGGTGAAATCAGAGATTTTGCAAACAAAGTAATGCAAGATGTTGATAGAAACTCAAAAGAAAAATTATTTGAAGATGGCGAAGTTACAGAATATGGTCAATATGTAATCCCATTAGTTGCAGAAGATATTGCAAAATATGCAATAGTAAAAGCAATGATGCCGGAAGTTGGTGCAAAACAATTAAAGAACGGCGAAATAGCTTATGACTATGATACTATGAGAGAACAAGGTACATTACGTAATCTTGGTATCAATGGCGACAGCCAAGAAGATGAAGCTAACCAAATCGCTACAAAAATACGTAACGGTGTTAAAAACCTTAAAAACAGCGATATTAAATTTGTAGCATCATCTATCAATAAACGTATCAATAATACAAATACAAACAGTTTTAAACTAGCAGAAGTTATGGTTGACCGTTCAGGATTAGGTCTTGACTGGAGACTTGACGCAGCAAAAGACGTTGCCGACATGGATGCCGTTAGAAACGGTGCTCAACGTTTTGACAAAGGTTGGGACAACGTTGTAAAATTCTGGAGCAACTTTGTTCAATCAGTAAAAGCTGAAAACCCTAACTCATATATCGTTGCTGAACTTACAGACGTAGGTGATGTACACAAAATAGGAGCACCTGATGATGGTGATGAAAAATATAACTCTGCAGATGCTGTATCAAAACTATTATCAGTTGCGGGTATAACATCAGAAGCTAACTACGGAAACTTCTTTAATGGCATTCCAAATCTGTTTAGTTATGATTTCGCATCCGGAAGTGATAAAGTTGACAACAAAAACGAAGAACGTATTAAGCAATTAGAAAATGCTCTTTCTGCATTTGCCAGCATGCCTATTGACTACAAACGAAACGCATACACTTTTGCAGGCAACCACGATAAACCACGTATGATTCACTGTTTATCTATGGATATGAGTTTGTTCCACGCTGATTTATCAAATATAGATGACAAAAATCATCGTAAAGAAGCTTTCAAAATTATGAATGATAAAATGAAAGATACTGATTTATCAGGGGATGATTGGAATATTATCAATCACGATAAAAACTATTTCAACAATGTCAGCTCAAAAGCAGTTGCCAACGGTGCTCTATTAAGAGGAAGCATCGGTAGTGCAAATCAAACGTTAAGAGATGCTGAGCACGCTGAAGTTAATAACAGCAATATAAGTAATGACGAAAAAGAGAACAAAAATAAAGAAATAGACGAAAAATATAATGCAATTTATACTGCGTTATCTAAATCAATAGCAGATGTTGTTAATGGTAACTACTACAAAACCAAACACGAAGAACACGGTCTAAGCACACCTGACTCATATAAAAAAGTCGGAGAAAAAGATGGATTTGGTTCAAAAGCTATTCCTGATGCATTTGATATTGTATATGACCACGCTGTTCAAAAATACGGACTTAGCGATAAATTAACCAACGACAAATTACAACAATATAGAAATACTGTTGATGATGAAGCAACTAAAGTTGGTAGAACAAAGACAAAAATAATAATGAAATATTTATACGCTATCTCAGGAAACCCTACATTATATAGTGGTGACGAACTTGGAATGACCGGTTATGAAGACAAATGTAAGAATACATATCTACAAAACCGTAATCCTTTAGATTGGTCTATAGTTGAAGGAAAAGATAGCGAAAAACGTCAAACTATAGTCGACTTTAGAAACGATTTATTTGAAATGAGTAAAGCAAGAGCCGATGTTGATATGAATAATATGGAAGCATTAAACAACGGTACTATGTATAAACTTGACAGACAAAACGGAAACGGTGGCGATGCTTCTGCAATACTTTCTCAAGCTGCAAACGGAGCAATGAATATTTCTGTATTCAACCCTAACGGCATTAGCACTACTCCAACAGTAAATGACTTAAATGATATTAGACCTAATGATATAACATTAGACAGCATTTATCTAAAAACTGCAAAAGGTAAATTATCATTAAAAGTTGGTACAACATTCAGAAATGCTGATACTGCAGATAAATCACTTTATATAGTTTGCCAAAACAATGATGATTATTATATCAAACGCTTTGATGCCGACTACAAATTTGATGAAAATAAAAAAGATGACAAAATGGGTAAAAACGGTCAAAACATTGTCTTAAACGCATCTACTGCTTCTGATGGTGTAATGATGTTATATCATGTACCGGATGATGTTAAAGCTGAAAGAACAGAAGCAATAAATAAAAAGACAAGAGTTAGAGAATATTTTAACCACAAATATAACATTCCTAACGAAAGTACATATACCGAAAATTCTAAAGAAACAAAAGAAACCGGTAAAAATGTTGATATAACTTCAAAATAAATAAAAAAATCGGGTAATTAAAACCCGATTTTTTTATGGAAACCTTTTGATACAGAAACACATCTGCCTATAGATTTTATTTTACTCTCTATACAGCCTCTACATTTATGAAAATCCTCGTTTATACATATTTTATTAGGATAAATTTCATATTTTGATTTATACTCTGTTGTCATGATATTTGGCATAACAACATTAGCACCGCTTTCAAGTGCAATAATTCTTCCGTTAGGGTTGATTGTTTCCATTGCGGTTGTCGCAGGAATATTTATATCCGGCAGTAATAATCTTGTTATAGCCATAACCTTTAATGCCATATTAAAATTGTCAGGATTTAATTCTGATTTAAGAGGTGTATCAGGATGAGGAATAAAAGGTCCTATTCCTATCATATCAGCATCTAATTCTTTGAAAAATAAAATATCATTTGCAAGAGATTTAACCGTCTGATTTGGGAGTCCAACAAGACAACCTGTCCCGACTTCATAACCTAAGGTCTTTAAATCATACAGACATCTTTTACGATTTTCAAAACTCATATTAGGATGAAGTTCCTCATATAATCTTTTATCGGTTGTTTCTATTCTTAAAAGATATCTGTCTGCACCGGCATCTTTAAAAGCTTTATATTCTTCTGTAGAACATTCTCCAATACTTAATGTTATAGCTACATAATTCTTTTTAATCTCAGATACGATATGACATATTTTATCCACAGTAAAGAATCT
>JAMPEO010000136.1 GCA_023665105.1 Candidatus Gastranaerophilales bacterium
AGTAAACTCCATCAAAGCAGAAGGTTCATCAGAAACAGTTTCTTTTTCCAGTTTAACAGGAAGAACCCCCCATTCCTGAACAGCATAAGACATCATATTGTTAAAACGAGTTGTAAGAATTTCAATCTTATCGATATTTCCCGCTACAAAATCTTCTGCTAAATCTTCAGCGATAATACTTGCACCTGTTGATGAAGGATTATCCATAATCGCAACATATTTCTTCTGAATTCTTGCTTCAGGTTTATGTTGTAGAGCAGATACACCTTTTTGCCCAATAACATATAATAAAGTATCAATGCCATTTTTAGAATTATTTTCTATTTTCTTAAGCACGGCACGAACAATATTAGCATTATATGCACCCGCAAGCCCTTTATTTGAAGTAACAACAACAAGACCTTCTGTTTTTATCTCACGTTCCGCTAAAAGTTCCGGATAATTATCAAGAGCATTATCAAACTTCAATCCATCATTTTGAAGTTCACCAACAGTAGAAAGCATTCGTCTAAACATCGCTAATAACTCAGCCGAAAATGGTCTTGAAGCCTTAACAGATGTTTCTGCTTTTTTAACTTTAGCAGCCGCAACCATTTTCATAGCTCTCGTTATTTTTTGAGTATTTTGAACACTTTGTATTCTACTTTTGATATCCTTTAAATTTGCCATTTTATATCCTTTATTTTTAAAGTGAATAAGTGACTTCGCTTTGCCAAATGACTTCTTTCGCCGTCGCCCATTAAGTGATTAAGTGAAAACTATAATATATTTCTATTTTATCTTAATCACTCATTCACTTATTGCCTTATTCACTTACTAGAAATTCTCGCTGAAAACCTGAAGTTCTTTTCTTAAAGAATCAGCATCAGCATCTTCTAAATTAGCACCGCCATTAAGTTTTTGAACAAGTTCTGGAAGATTTGCTTCTAAATGTTCAAACCAACCTTTTTTATATTCTGCGATTTTCTTGTTATCAACGTTATCAAGGAATCCATCATTTGCAGCAAACAAAATAGAAACTTGTTGTGCAACACTTAACGGTTGGTATTGAGGCTGCTTAAGAACTTCTGTTAATTTTTGACCTTTTAACAACTGTTTCTTAGTTGCATCATCAAGATCAGATGCAAACTGTGCAAAAGCTTCCAATTCTCTAAACTGTGCAAGGTCAAGTCTAAGCTTACCTGCAACCTTTTTGATAGCTTTTGTTTGAGCAGCACCACCTACACGTGATACAGAGATACCGGCATTGATAGCAGGTCTAACACCAGAGTTAAACAATGATGATTCTAAAAATATTTGTCCATCCGTAATAGAAATTACGTTAGTAGGGATATACGCTGAAACGTCACCTGCTTGAGTTTCAATAATAGGTAATGCAGTAATACTACCACCACCTAATTCATCAGAAAGTTTAACAGCTCTTTCCAATAATCTTGAGTGAAGATAGAATACATCACCAGGATACGCTTCACGTCCAGGTGGTCTGCGAAGAAGTAAACTCATTGCACGATAAGCTTGAGCCTGTTTTGTCAAATCATCATATATAATAAGAACGTGTTTACCTTGTTCCATAAATTCTTCACCCATTGCAACCCCTGCAAAAGGTGCAATATATTGTAACGGTGCAGGTTCATTAGCTGTAGCAGAAACAATAATTGTATAATCCATTGCACCATTATCTTCTAAAGTTTTAGCAAGATGAGCAACTGTTGAAGCTTTTTGACCGATAGCAACATAAATACAGATAACATCCTGACCTTTTTGATTGATGATAGTATCAATCGCAATAGCAGTTTTACCTGTTTGACGGTCGCCAATAATTAACTCACGTTGACCACGTCCGATTGGTGTCAATGCATCAATCGCTGTCAAACCTGTTTGTAGAGGTTCGTGTACTGATTTACGAGCAACAATACCAGGAGCTACTCTTTCAACAGGTCTTGTTTTTGTATAAACAATATCACCTTTTCCATCTAATGCTCTACCTGTAGGGCTAACAATACGACCAATCAAACCATCTCCAACAGGAACAGAAGCAATTCTGCCTGTTGTTCTAACTGTCATACCTTCTTTAATATGTGTATATTCTCCAAGAATTACGACACCAACATTATCTTCTTCAAGGTTTAAGGTAATACCTAATGTACCTTTACCATCGTCAAATTCAACTAACTCGTTTGACATAACGTTTCGTAGTCCATAAATTCTTGCAATACCGTCGCCGATTTCAAGAACGCTTCCGACGTTGGAAACTTCTGTTTTTGTTTCATAGTTTTCTATACTGGATTTTATTATAGAACTAATTTCATCAGGATTGATTACTGTCATATTTTTCCCTCTTATTTCATCATGTTTCTACTTAATTCTTGTAATTTATGGCGTAAACTATTATCAATAATATTATCACCGACTTCAAAAACAAGCCCTCCGATAATATCAGAGTTTACAGACCATTCAAGCTCAATATCTTTTTTCAAAATATTAGCAAGTTTAACTTTTATCATAGCTTTATCAGAATTTGTTAAATCTATTGCAGACGTAACATTTATATTTAACAAATTATTTAACTTATTTATTTCATTACGATATTCTTTAGAAATAGACTCTAGCATAGAGAATCTATCTTTATCAACAAGCAGCTGCAAGAAATTTAAAACAAGCTTATCTGTTTTATTTTCAAAAAGTTTAACAAGCACATTTTTCTTTTCAGAAAGAGAAATCACCGGAGAAGTCATAACTCTTTGTAAATCTTCAGAACCTTTAACAGATGATGTTATATCTGCAAGTTCACTAAGAATACTCTCTTTTGAAACTTTTTTATCATCAGCAAGCTCTAACAATGCTTTTGCATATCTGCTTGCTGCTAATTTATTTTCATTTTCTTCTGCTTTATTCATTACAGTTCAACTCCGTTTAAAGCATCAATGCTTTCATTTATATACTTAATATGCAAATCTTTATTATTATGAAGTTCATCTTCAATATGTTTTTTTGCAAGTTTCACAGCAGCATCTGCAGTTTTAGATGTAAGACTTATTTTTAAAGCTTTTACATTAGCATCAACAGCCTTTTTAGTATTTTTATCAAACTCATCGGCTTGTTTAACAGCTTCTTGCACAAGTCTTTCACCAACAATAACAGCATTTTTTTCTGCACGTTCAAGAATTTCAAAAACTTCGTTATCAACACTTTCTGTTTTAGATTGCGTTTCAAAAAGTTCTTTGACAGCATTTTCTTTTGTCATATTTGAAAGTAATATTCTATCCTCAATATTTTTACGTCCCTGCTCAAGTTTTCCGGCAATATCGAATTTCTTTATAAGCCATCCTAACAAGAGAACCATAACAACAAAGTTAAACAGGTTCGATAATAATATTTTGCTCCATATATGTAATAATGTTTCTGTCATATAAAATTCTTTCTTTTAGTTCATACAAGAATCTACGATTTCATCATCTATTTCTTTAATATCAGTTTCATATCCAAGCACCTTAGATGCAACCATATTAGCCAAATCTTTTAACTGTGATTTTAGTAAAAGCTTAGCTTCTCTTTCGTCTCCATCTAATTCTGCTTGCATAACTGCCAAATCTTTTTTAGCAAGATTTTTTGCAGATTCTAAAATATTATCTTTTTTATCTTTATAACCTGCAACTTTTTTATTAAAATTATCTTTTGCAAGATTTCTTGATTTTTCAAGATTTGTTTCATGCTGTTGTTTTAAAGATTCTGATTTCTCTGAAGTTACTTTTGCATCAGAATAATTTTTAGAAATCAAATTTTCTCTATCTTCTTCAATTTTAGTTAAAGGTTTGTAGAGAATTGAATTCATCATCATCATGAATACTATGAAACTAAACATTGCAACAAAGAATGTCGCATTAAATTCTAACATATTTTTACCTTATACCTTTATTTAAAGTGAATGAGTGTAATAAGTGATTAAGTGAATAAGAAATATTGTTCAGAATTCACGATACACTTACAATTCTTAACCACTTCAACTATGAAAAAATAAGTAACAATGCGATGAATAACGCATAGATAGATGTAGCTTCTGCTAAACCTGCACCAATAATAAAGTTTTTGAAAGCTTCAGCTTTAATTTCAGGTTGTCTTGCAATAGCATCTAAAACACCTTTAGTTGCAATACCTAAACCAAGACCGCCGCCTAATACACCAAGAGCTGCAATACCTGCACCCAATTTTGCTGAATCAAAAGCTTGTTCTACTGCCATAATTTTTCTCCTTTTTTATTTTAGTACTTAATATTTATATTTATACATATTTATCTTAGGAATAACTTAAACATTTAGTCCTAGTGTTCTTCTGCAACCGACATTGTAATATATGTCGAAGACAACAACGCAAATACAAGAGCTTGTATCAACGCAACAAAGAGTTCAAACAACATAAATGGTAATGGTAAGAAACAAGCAACCATACCGACAAATGTTGCAATCATAATTTCACCTGCCAAAATATTGGCAAAAAGTCGAAGTGCCAAAGAGAATGGTCTTACAAATAACTCTAGAGTATCAATAATAGTGATAATTAGTTCACCCATTGACCAACCTTTAAAGAAATATTTTGAACCGTTAACTTTAACACCATAATACATACAGTAAATAGCTACAACTATAGCCATAGCCGCTGTCATATTTATATCATTGTTAGGAGAAGCCAATTCTCCGTGAGCCAAATGAACTATCTTAAACGGGATTTGTCCAACAAGGTTTGCAGTAAGAATAAACATAAACAATGTTAATATCAAAGGATTGTGTTTCTTAGATTCTTTTTCACCCATACTACCTGCAGTAATAGCCGAAAAATAATTCAAGATAGACTCTCCGACATATTGTATCCTGGTTGGGATAATAGCTGCATTCTTAACTATCAAGATTGCACATAATAATAATATACCCATAGCAAGCCACATAGTGAGTATAGTATCGAAATTTACACTAATAGCGTGCCCTGCAAAGACCTTAGTTATGACCCAATGACTGCTTTCACTCATGCAATTCACCTTCTCTTCTTAATAATTGTTTACATTTTAACATAGATTATAACTTTATGCAAATATCAAAATTTGAAATTTGAATATTTTTTAATTTTCATTCTCGAAAGTGATAATAATAATAGTAATCTACTAATCAGACAATTATTTTTAAACAGTAATAACTTATTAACTTATGTCATGCTGAATTTGCGGATTTTGCGTAGA
>JAMPEO010000137.1 GCA_023665105.1 Candidatus Gastranaerophilales bacterium
AATTTAGAGTGTAATTTAACAGTAAAAATAAGAATGTTGTATCTGTAATTAGATGGCAAGTTATCAAATTTTCCTATAGAATTTATTGTTTTTTTGACTTGATTTATAAATATTTCATCATTAGTAGGCACACAAGAACTTTTTATTTTATATGAAAGGATTTCCCCATTTTTGTCTACAGCAATTAAAACTCTTGCATATGATGTTTTGTATTTAGGGCTAAATAGACTTTTATTTTTTCGCCAATTTTTCTTAATTATTTTGGCTTGTGCTTTAAAATATTTATTCCATGTTGACCGTTCTATTCGATTGTAGTTTAAAGTAATATTTCCATCATATATGTAATCTGAAAAATTTTCTAAAATATCCTGAGAAAAAGCTGGAATATTTGAGAAATATAAAAGAAATAATAATATTGTAATAATCTTTTTCATTTGTTGTTCACTCCGTTATTCAAAAAAATCATCTGTAGATTTTTGTAAATCAGTTTTTGGTTTACTTACCGGTACATTAGTAATAGGCTTTGGTACTGGTGTTACGGGTTTATTTACAGTTGTATTTGTTTTTTGTTTCTGAGTTTGTTGTGGTTGCGTGGCATAATTAATAATATCAACTGTTTTTTTAGGTGTATCTTTTCTTACAAAAGAATCAAAAGCATGAGAACTCATCGGGTCCATAAAATCAGGATTATTTGGATTATGGTTATTTTGAGAATTTTCATATGAATTATTTTTCGTTACAGATTTATTTAAAATAGTTTCATCAGTTTTTTCAGTCTGTTTATAATCCTGATTTTCTTGTTCAGATTTTTCTTGCGGTTCAGTATTATCTTTTGGCTCAATAGACTGTTGTTCTTGCGGTATAGGCTGGTTATATTCATAACTGCTGTCTGAATCGAAAAATGAAGCTATAGTTCCAAATAATATTAGTATTCCAATTATTATAAATATTGGTTTAAGATTTAATTTATTTGTTACAGGTGGAATTTGTTGTGGTTGTGATGGCTGATATGAGTTTTTATTAGGCGAAACATTAGGACTGCTTTTTTGTTTTGGCGGATTGTATGTATATGGAGTTTGTTGATAATTTGGTTTATTTTGAGGTTTTGTATTTACAGTAGGATTACTAAAAGGATTAAATCCAAACTTTGATAACTTGCACCAGATACAAGAATTTCCGTTGTTATAGTATTTATGATTATTTGAACACTGTATTAAATTTTGTTCAAGACATTCTAACGTATTTATCCATTCTTCTGCTGTCGGTCGTATGATGTTTTTATTTTTAGAAAAAGCACGGTCAAATAATTCTTTTACCTCATCACTGAGTGCATCAGAAAATAATTGTGAGTAAATAGGTGTTGTACCTTTTGAATAATTACCATAACAGTAACAGCCCTGTTTAATAGCGTTTTCAATTTCAGGCGGTGCACCCACTCCGCTATAAGGATGCCTGCCAAACATTAGAATTTTAAAAATCATTACAGCTAAACCGAAACAATCATGATTTTTTGTTCTTTGAATACCGTTAAAAGACTGTCCTTGAAGTTCAGGTGAAGTATATTCAGGAACTCCTACTTCGCATAAATAAAATTTTCCGTTATATTCAACTTGATAGGAATCACAGTCAATAAGCTTTATCATTGCCTGATTATTAACTAAAATATTTCCTTGATTTATATCTCCAATTACAATATTTTTACTATGTAATTTATTAACAGCAATAGCGAGGTTTTTCGCAGAGTGAACCATGAAACCCCAGTCTGCAAAATCAAATTTTTTTCTTTTTGTAGAAATGCCGTAAAGGTTATGAATTTCTTTAAAATTTGTGATTTTTTCCATAATAAAACCAACGACTTTACCACGAGAATTAAATACAACTCTTTGCGGTAATGCAGAAAATTTTGCAATATCCATATCATACAAATCACACATTGCTTTGATTTTACCTGCTTTATCGTGTTTATTAATGGCTTTATCTAAATACAATTTGGCAACAACATTAGAATTGCCTTGAACAAGACAAACTCTGCCTTCACCGCCTCTGGCAAGTTCTTTGCCTAATATAACGGGATTTCCTAAATCATCTGTATATGTTTGAGTGTAAGTATTGTTGCCAGTCTTTACCATCTATTGCACCAGCCTTTGAGATTGCATTTCAATATAAACTTTTTTCAAAAACTCCTGTAATTCGAGATTATCAGGCTTAATTTGTAATGCCTGTTTAAAATCATTAATCGCATTTTCATATTGTTTTAGGTAAAAATATGACCGTCCTCTGCAATCAAATACACTGTAATTCTTTATTCCTAAGTTAATTGCTTCACTTGTATCTTTAACAGCATTCTGGTAATCTTTCAAAAAATAATATGCCCGTCCTCTAAAATCATACGCATTACCATTATTAGGGTTTAAAGATATTGACGTTGTTTCATCTTGTACAGCTTGCTGAAAATTTTTCATAAACCAATAACATCTGGCTCTATAGTCATATGCACTGTAATTATGCGGATTATTTTTCACACACTTATCAAAATCATCTATAGCTTTATTATTTTCGTCTTTAAAATAATAACAGCATCCACGATAATAATATGCCATATCATTACTTGGATTTAATTGTATAGCTTTTGTTAAATCTACTATAGCTCTTTCATACTCTTTTTTCATATAATAAGCTCGACCACGAACATCAAACGCAACGCAATTATTAGGATTTAATTTTATAACTTCATTTATATCCAGAATGCAGGAATCGTAACTTTTAAATAAATAATAAATTTTAGCCCTTAATTCAAAAACACCTTCATCAGGACATTCTCTCATTACTTTATTTAAATCAATTAAAGAATTTTCGTAATTTTCAAGCCAGAAAAGAGTTTCTGCTCTTGCTAAATATGCCTGTAAATTCTCACTATCAAGTTGAATAGCGGTATTTTCATCATCTAAACTTTGTAAGAGATTTTGGATAACTTCATTAGTCAATTTAAATCCTTTTAGACTAAAAGATGAAGGCTTATCAAAGGCAATTACAGTGTTAGCTTGTGCTGATTTGCACATAGAAAAACACATTCCCCTGTAACAATAAGCAACAGAATTATACGAATTTAATTGAATTGCGGTTGTTAAATCTTCAACGGCGTTTTTTATTTGTTCAGTTGAATAATAGGACATTCCTCTTACTGTATATGCTCTATCATTATATGAATCCAATTCTATTGCCTTAGAACTCTCTCTAATAGCATCAGAATAAAGTCTTTGTTCATATAAACTTAAAGCATTTTGGAAATAATCATTACTGTTCATTATCCTTCTCCACATTTTCTGTAGTTACAGAGGCTAAAAACAAAGTTTTATCATCATCAGTTTTCTTATTTACCCTATCAGACGCTAAAAATATTTCTAACTGTTTAGATAAAATATCAGAATATCCTGAATCTTCAAGTTTTTCTAAAGCTGAGAAAAATGGAACAAAGAAAGGAATAAAAGGTTTTTGTGCTTTAAAATCCAGTGCAATTTGTTCTATACCGTCCGTGTGCATTGCAATATATTTAATGGGTTCAAATGTTGTTTTGTACATAAAAATATTTAAGGCATTGGTTTCTGTTGCAAAGTGAGTAGTATTGATAAATTCACCATTCTGAGGTAAAAATACACATTCCATATTATTTTCATCTCCAACAGCAATAATCCCATCACCAATTTGAACAAAAATATTAAAATCTTTACTCAATACTGAAAACAACAAGGTCGTAGCAAATTCTCTTGATGATTCTAATTTGTATATCAATACAGTTCTGTTTATTACTTTTTGGAAATAACTAAACCACTCTGAAATAATCTCTCTTGTTAAATTTTCAAGATTATTACTTTCAAGCCATTGTTTAGTTTTTCTAACAAACAACTTACAAATAAATTTTGATGACATATCAGAATACTTTGCACTTCCTGCACCGTCTGCTACTGTTGAAATAAAGCAATCTTTGAACACGCAAATTTCACAATTATCCTGTTTTGGCGTATTAGAGGCAAGATGAGATGTGCCTTTTACAGATGAATAAAAATACTTCCAACTCATTATATCTTAGCCCATCCGTTTGGTGACTCTAATGCAATTTCCGCATCCAGAGAAGAACGTGAAACTGAGGACATAGAATTTGATAACCATTGAAATAATGATGTAAAATTCAATCCCTGTAATGGTAAAGGTTGCCTTACTGAAATTTGTCTTAAAATATCCATATTTGCACCCTGAATACCAACAGCAAAGAATGCAAATTGTTTATTCTTTTCACCTTCATGTATTGCTTCCATCGCATTTGTATAATCGTCTGTAGGTTCACCATCAGTTAGTAAAAATATCCAGGGGCGGTAATATGAAATACCATTAGCTTTGTAAACAGCTTTTCTTTGCTCAAGCAGGTTTACAGCTCTTTCTATAGCTCGTCCCATACTTGTTAAACCGTTTGCTTCAAGCTGTCTAGGTGTAAAGTTTTCTGCTGTTTCAAACTCGTTAATAATTTCTACATCAGTATCAAATTTTACAACTGTAACTTCAACTCGTTTTGAAGCCAAATCATCACTGCTTAATTGTTGTTGAAAAGCACGCAAACCGTTATTTAATTCTTGAATAGGTTTACCATTCATTGAACCTGAACAATCCAAAAGCAAAATGCAAGGACATCTAGGTTCTGGGTTTTCAGCAAATTCTACTACATCAAATCTTATATTTTGTTCTTCAATTTCATAAGGTGTTTGTTCTGTCATGTTTATTCCTTTCTCTATTTTGCCCCATTATGTACCATATTGGGGCAAAGGCTGAAAAGAGTTATTATAAAAGAGTTTTAACAACAAAAATACAATTATAAATCACTAAATTGACACAAAATGAGGGCTGTTTTTGAATTGACAATAGTCTTTGTTTAGCATATTCTTGCTGTTGTAAGGCTAAGTGTATCAATATGGTACAAATTGTTGCATATCATAATGGGGCAAACCCAATATTACAGAGTGTTTACAATTCAAAGTTTTTATAGCTTGAATCAATTTCATCTTGCTCCACCCCGATGTATGTTAGTGTTATTCTTTGACTTGAATGATTAAATATTTTTTGCAGCACTACTGGGTCTTTAAACTTCTGATAGTGATGATAACCAAACGATTTTCTTAAAGTATGTGTGGAAACATGTACTTTTATTCCGTTTTCTTCACAAGCCTTTA
>JAMPEO010000138.1 GCA_023665105.1 Candidatus Gastranaerophilales bacterium
AAATAATAGCTTTCAGATTGATAAGGGTTTGATAAAATTGTTCATTACCGGTTTCAAGATTAGACATTAAACCTGAAAGCGTACTTAGAATAATATCTTCCGTATAATCGTTTTTAACACCCAAATGTTTTAACTGCAAAGTATAAAAAGCAAGGTGTTTAAGATACATAACAAGAACCTCTCTCAAAGAAGAAGTTCTTGGATTTATAGAACAAATTCCTTTTGAGATACAACTGTCATATTGATAATCTTCATAATAGTTATAAAACATACCAACATTATTCATCCTTCAAGACAAATCAAAATTCCCTAATAGGATAAATATTTGGATAATTTTATTATTTTCCCCAACGACGGTTTCTGTTATGAAACTCTTCAACCGCAGAAGCTAGAGAATTCTTATCAAATTCAGGCCAAAAATCATCTACAATCAAGATTTCAGAATATGCAATCTGCCATAACAAATAGTTTGATATTCTAATCTCGCCGCCTGTTCTAATAAGTAAATCAGGATCAGGAATATCAGAAGTATAGAGTTCTTTTGAAATAGCATCCTCTGTTATATCATCAAGAGCAATTTCCCCTGACTGTACTTTCTGAGCAAGAGATTTTGCAGCTGTAATAATTTCATCTCTTGAACCATAATTAAATGCGATTTGAAGATGAACACCTTTATTATTTTTTGTCACATCAATAGCATTATATAAAATCTCTTGTAATTTTGGACTTAGTTTTGTTAAATCACCAAGAAAGGATATCACAACCCCATTGTCATTTAATTCTTTAAGTTCATTTTTGATTGTAGTACCAAGCAAATTCATTAAGAAATCAACTTCTTCTGGTTTTCTGTTCCAATTTTCTGTAGAAAACGCATAAACTGTAAGATATTTAATACCATAATCATCACAAGCATATACTGTTTTTTTAAGAGCATCAACACCCTTTTTGTGACCAATCGCAGATGGTAATCCTCTATCTTTTGCCCAACGACGATTTCCATCCATGATAATTGCTATATGTTGTAAGTTTGTTTTCTTTACTAAATCAATGATTTTTTTATTATTTTCAGCTAATGTTGTTTCCATTTATTCTTCTCTCCGAAAAAATTATAACATAAAAAAAGGAACCGGCTTTGCAACCGGTTCCTTTTTACATCTTTTATTGTTATCTGCCCATACCCATACCGTAGCTGAACAAGCCGCTTTGGATATCCGCACCCAACATTTGTTGACATGCCTGCATTTCCTGCATAACTTCCTGTAATCTTGCTTGAAGAAGTTTTTGTTGCATATCAAGTTTTCTTTCAAGTTGATTGAGTCGTTTTTTCTTAGTTTCGAGAGTTCTAACAGTAGCACTATCTGGATCTAAGTCACCGCTATATTCATCAAGATCGCCAATTTGAGCAGTTAGAGCAGACATCTTTTCAGTGATGCCCATAAGTCTAAACTCCAAGTCGTTCTTGGTAGCTGTAAGACACATTAATCGCATTGTAGAAGCGAGTACGCCCATTTTGACACCTTTTGTTTTTTACTTACCTTGTTTCGTTTAAGTTCTTTCCTTTTAAGAATGTATGTTCATTACTTTCTGCTATCAGACTTTCCATCTTGTTTAGTTGATGTTTGTGATAATTAACTCTGTATTGAGCCATTTTCAATTTTTGTCTGATACTGAACATCTCTTTCAAGGATGTCACTATCTCATTAACGAACATCTTTATTGGATTATTCCTGATGAAAAACGCTCTGGAAAAATTCAAAAAGTTTTTTATTCGTTTGAGGGATGTCATTATTGAGTTTAACATTATTACTTATTCCCAATTCTTAGACTTCCATATATATAAAAACATGTTAACCATGATAATTGCTTGCTTTCAGCCATGTCTGTAACATGTCTTAATATTATTTACAGTCTATTCTATCGCCGCCGATACCTTGAAAAAATATATTTCGCTTGGTATCTTCCATAGTTAACGGCATTTCTTTGCTATACTTTAGTGATTTATAATTCATAACATCTAACTCGCAACAAAAATTTACAATGGATGATATAACCCTTACAAACACATTGTTACGAATTATATTATTGAACATTATTCTTAAAAAAGTTCTTATTTGCATACTAATTAACCTACAAGTTTTGAATTTCTTTGCTGTCGCCTTCGATAGATTCTTTCAACATTTTTCTAACAACATCGCCTTGAGTATCAAGCATTTTACATACAGTTTCGATGTTAGCAACCTTTTGAGAAAGTATAGTATCCGCATTACTCAAAACATTGGCAGAAACAGACTGGTAAGCTGAAAGAGCCGCAGAACTTGTACCTTGCATCAAGTTACCCATAACAACAGCAGGCAAACCAAAAGAGCCTAAATATGGGGCAGCGGCGGTCATAATACCGCCCCAGCCTGATACTAAACCTGCGATAGGCATCAGAATACCTGATTTGCCTATACCATAACCATTCGCTGTACCAAGACCATAAGCTGCAGCACTTGCAACATCTGCCACGCTACCGATACTTGACGCATATCCGGTTGCTGAACCACTAGCCGAGCCAAGACCTGAAATAAGTCCGTCAATTTCTGATGCTCCACCTGTGGCGGTTCCTAAGCCCCAAGATACATTTGCTGCACCGCTTGGAAATCCTGAATAGTTACCAAGTCCACTTAAACCAAATGATGCGTAACCCGCATTCATTGTTCCTGTACCACCAGTATATGGTGACCAATAAGAGGTACCAGGAATATTGAATGACGTTGTTCCGCCTAATGTGTTCATAAATGCTGACGGAGAGAATAAACTTGCTAATTGATATAAGAAACCACCGCAAGCTTCAAAACCTGTACCGGAACTTGCAGAACCTGATACGGTTAAATCTCTTAATCTGTCATAAGTTTCATATAACTGGCATTTGGCATCAGCTGAAGCTGCACCAAATTTGTTTGCTATTACCAGTAATCCGTCATTTTTGTAAGCCATAATTTCCTCAAAATTGTTTGTCTAACCTGTTGTTACGCCGCTAACTGTTTAAACCTAACCTCCGCTAAATGTTTTGAAACTTGTTTCGACGTTTTTGCTGATAACTTTCTTAACTGCTTCCATTTCTGTTTGAAGAGCATTTTGTTCAGTATCAAGCTGTTTCAATCTCAATTCTAAAGTTCTGTCTTGAGCTTGAATAAGTTCTGTTTTGGCATTGATATCTCTTATTGCCTTATCATATTTTTCTTGTTTATAGAAATACTGATTCATTGCATCCTGATAGGCTGCTTCATCTGTGATAGTTTCAGTATTTAGGGTGTAAACAAGAGAATCATCTTCAAATCTAACAGACGTAAATCGACCTTTACCATCTGTTTCTAGTAATGCTTTTGAAGTTTCTTCTATTTTTGTATTCAAATATACCGCCTTATAATATGGTAATTTATTTAATTGACTATCTATTCCATTATCAGCATAAGCTTCTTTATAATATGCACTTTCGGCAGACTGTGCCAAATCAGCATCAGTTGTATAATACGTCTGACCATTTAATTTGAAAGAATATATACCGCCAAGATACTCTCCGGTGTTAGGGTCAAAACACGCTTCCAAATTTTGAGCAGATATAAGGTTTCCATTTTCGCCTCTCATATCTTTTATAATTTGTTGAAGTTCTGTTTGAATATCTTTGTCTTTATAATCTTCTGCAGTAAGTAGATGTAATTTACAATTTCCGACATAAGTAAAATCGTAGAACTCTCTAAATTCAGTACCATTTTTCATTGTAAAATTATCATCTGCATAAGTATCTATTGCAGCTATTGCAGCTGCAGTCGTATATCTGTTTCCATCTGTATAATATACAGACCCGTCATCTTCATATCTAACGGTAACAGGCTGCTCACCACCATGAATATCCTCGTATTGTTCGATATCTTCTCCAATGATATAACTGCCGGAATCAGCATTGTAATAATAATGTTTATTGATATCAAAATCAAATTTGAATGTATCTTTTAGTCGTTGAACCTCTGCAGGATCTTCCATATCTACAAGTGTATATTGAGGTTTAAGTTCATCACCTGTTTCAGGATCAAACTGACCTGTGCTCAATGTATAAGTTTGAGTAGCTTCATCATACTCAAAATCAGTTGAATCCATTATAAATGTTCTACCGTAAATTGCATCCAGTTCTAATCTTGTTTCTCCGTCATCCTCAACTCTTGATAAATATCTTCTTGAATCATTCGGCTGTGTTGTTAATATATATTGGTCATTTTTACTATCATAAGCATAAGAACTTACTGTATATGTTTTATTATTATCTCTTGAAGCAGGGTCATAAGTATATTCCAAATACATAGAAGATTGAACCTTAGGGTCATTCATCAATCGTCTTTGTCCTGTATAAACATCTTCATAGTGATAACTTGTAACAACATAGTTGTATTCTTCGTCAGCAGTACCCAACTGATAATAATCAGATAAAACAGAATCGTTATACCCGTCAGACCAAGAATATTGAAGCGTAGTAAAATCATTACTATCAGGGCAGGTTGGAACACTGGTCGCAAGCATTTGATTAAATAAATCTGCGGTACGGTTCGCAAGTACGGTCCGTTCCTGATTGATTTGCTGACCTTCGTATTCTGTATTAGTTTTTCTAGCTGCCAGGGTGAGATATCTCGCCTGTGATGCTGCCATACCCATAGGTACGCTCTCCTATCTTGTGGGGTGGGGTAATACTATAACTTCTCACTACATACTTTTTTTAAGGTTTTTTTGTAAAAAGTCAAGTATACTATACGACTATGACGACAAATTCTTATAAATATGAACCTTATAAAAAGAATTTTCATTCATTTGATGTAGTCGTAAATTTTGAATAAAAATTCACAACAGTTACTTGATATTATGCAATGTTTATAGTTTAATCATATTACTGAGATTTATCTCTAGTCTGAATGAAAGGGTGCATTCAGGATAATCCTGAATACACTGCAAGCTAAAAAACTTGCAATACAAATTGATTTGAAAGAACGAAATATAGAATTAGCAAAATTTGCAGGCTTTTGTTACGGTGTAAAACGAGCAGTGGACACTGTAAAAAAATTGAAAGCCGACAATCCTGATAAAAATATTTATGTATTAGGCGAGCTTATACATAATACTCAGGTTATACAAGAATTAGATTCAATGGGTATAAAAACAATAAATGAGTTACCTGAAAAAGGTGATG
>JAMPEO010000139.1 GCA_023665105.1 Candidatus Gastranaerophilales bacterium
TTATTCTATAAGGGTAAAATAAATACGATTTACCTATGTGAATGAAAGGATTATATAAATGGGAATTAAGGCGATTATGGGTACCGGTTTTGGAACCTTAAGTTTAAGAAAAACAACATCAACAAATCCGTTTGAACACAATAGTTTTAAAGGAAAAGCATTCTGCGGAAGTGCACTTCCTTTCACAGATGTTTTTCAATCAATTAAACCTATTGAACAAAAACCAAATAAATTAAAAGTTATTTCAGCTTCTGTTGTTACAGCTGTATCTACATTTAAATCAAAATTAATGCAGCCAATTGTTAATTTTGCAAACAACGTTAAAACAACATGGAACAACGGTATAGAAGCAGTAAAATCTGCAGGAAACAATATTGCAGAAATGGGAAGAAATGTTCAAAACAGAATTTCAAGCGTATTTGAACATCACAAAGTGGCAGAAGAAAACAAAGATATACCAAAGATTCTTAGCATGAAACAAATTAACGAAAAAGCATCTACAAAAGATTTAAAAGCAACTTGGCTTGCAGAAAATGAATTGATGCTTTCGAAAGAATCAGAAGAAATCGGAAAGGCAGCTGCGTAATGAATAAAAAAGTCGAAAAAATCATTAAAGCGTTAGAAGCTCACGAAGATATGGAATCTATTGAAATACTAGAAGAATTGGGTACAAACTCTTCTGATAACGAAGTTAGAGAATTGACAGCAAGAGCATTAGTTAGAAAAAACATTCACGACTCTTTAAAAATCGTTATCATTAACGAAGGCAAAGGCATCAATGATATGAGTCCGGTAGTTGCAATGAGTACTGTGAACGAAATTCTAGCTTTAGAAGATAAGTCAGAAGTTATCAGAATTCTTGATGACACCATCAATATGAATTCTATTGAGGAAATAAGAGACAACGCTAAATCTGTAAAATCTCTTCTTTCACTAAGCGAATAATTACTACAAAACAAATGATAAAAATAGCCTCTGACAAAGAGGCTATTTTATTGTATAATTACAGATAGAAGCACCTAATGAAAGGAACTTTATTTAATTTATGATATTTCATAGAATAGCTGTATTTGTTAAAAACATATCTTTTATGCTGTTATCTTTGCAAGGACAATTTTTACAAAAAAGATTGATAAAAAGAATGGGATTCAAACCCAATTCTGTTGTTAAAGGATGCACTGTTGACTTAAGAAAAGAAGCCCAAGAAACAAGCTCTGAAAACTTAGATAATGAAGTCAAACTTATTCTCAAAAGATATAAAAATAATCCGCAAGCAGTAATTGAATTCATAAAAGAACATAATACTAATGTATATATGGTAAAAAACTGCAACAAAGTTCTGAAATTCATTGGAGAAGAAGAGGGCTTAATTTCAGAACGAAAAGGTTTAAAATCACTATTTTTAAATCTCATCATTAAAAACGGTTTTAAGTTTAATACCAAACCAATGATAATTTTAAATGATGGCGAAGTAGATATATATAATTTAATGCATTATTTCCACAAATGGTATGCACTAAAGGATGGTTTACCTGGATTTGATGAGAAATCACAAAAACTATTAAAGAAATTCAATTCTAAAAATGAAGACAGTTTAATTTCTAAACTTTCTTTAACAGATATTGAAGGTCTTAAGAACGCTATTGCAAGAGATGTACAATCAATCAATTTTGTTGTGAAATATTCAAAAGAAAATGCAGGTGCTAAAAAAGCATTAGAAAAACTTCAAACAGATGAAGGTGCATCGATATAAGTTCATCACTGAGGATAAGAAACTTTGCCCAGTACAACAGCTTTGTCGGCACCTGTACATGATGGTACATTATTAGGAATTCTATAATATGTACAATATCCAAGTAACGCAAAAGCCATAACTTCTTTATAATTATTCGAAATAGCGAAATCTTCATGAGTTTTTAGATTCAAGTGCTTAGGAAGATACGCCCTCAAAAGCTTCATCATATATTTATTGTAAGCTCCACCACCGCCAATTATAACATCTTTTATATGAGTACACGGATAAACATATCTTTCATAGGCTTGGGCTATTGTTTTTGCCGTTAAAGCGGTCAATGTTGCAATAACATCTTCAGGAGCTTCCGGAGCTGTTTTAAGAATATTTTCAATATATTTTGGCGAGAAATATTCTCTGCCGGTTGTTTTAGGTGGTGAAACAAAGTAATATTCATCTTCAAGCAAACAGTTTAGCCAAGACTCAGAGATTTTTCCTGACTGGGCTATTTCACCATCTTTATCAAAAGGCTTATCGAAAAACTTCTTCATACAATAATCAATCATAATATTACCGCAACCGGTATCAAAACCAAACGGCAAGCAATCATCAGAAACAACTGTTACATTGGATATTCCACCAATATTTTGAACAGCAGCATTCTTAAACCAATGCCTATCTGCGAAACATACCAAAGGTGCACCTTGCCCGCCATGAGCAATATCTGCTTCACGGAAATTAGAAACAGTTAAACATCCTGTTTTAGCAGAAATCACAGAACTTTCACCTATTTGTAACGTACTTTTTTTAGAAACATTCTCTTCAACTTCTTCAAAAGGATAATGATATATTGTTTGACCGTGACTTGATATCAAATCAGGTTTTCCAAATTCGTTAATCAATTCCAACGCAGCATTAGCAAAACATTCACCAATTTCAAAATTGAGCTGACATAATTCCTTTACAGAAATATTGCCAGCAAATGCATCAAAAATTTTACTACGTATTTTTTGCGGATAAGGATAATTTATACCTTTAATCAGTTTACACGAAAAATCAGGCAGCACTTCACACAATCCTGCATCTATAGAGTCACAAGAGGTTCCTGACATCAAACCTATTATACGTTTTGTTTCTAGCTCTTCCATGTTTTTATGATAAAAAAAAACTTGTCATTTGACAAGTTATAAGTACTACTATTTAATTTATGTTATGTTTCTATTTAATTTGTTTAGTTGTATATTTTTTTTAAAACTATCCTATAATCTCCTCTGATTATATTTAACTAACTCCCCTAGTCTAGTAGCCATCACTCCCTTCAGTGTATGTTTATATTAGTTCGACCATGGTTGGTTTTCAAGTAAAGAAAATCCTTAAAATTTTTACAATAGAGCATGCCTTTTGGTTTCATTGGGACATGGTAAAGTTTACAAACTTAATGAAGCATTTTTAATGAAATTAAGTAAAAATTATACAAATTTTTGGTTGACAAACAGGTATTTATCATGATAGCGAACATAGCTAAAAGCATGACATGGCAAAGATTTAAGGGTTATTATTCACACTTGGAATAATAACCCTTATTATTTTTTAGAATATTTTATAGTTATAATTTTTCAGCAATCAAATCTTTATTATCAAAATAATTAAGTTTCATAGCTGCTTTTGCTTTAGATAATGTTTCTGCCGCAACTGCTTTTGCTTTAGCGGTACCTTCTTTAAGAATTTCATATACTGCTGGAATATCTTGTTCATATTCTTTTCTACGCTGCCTAATAGGTTCTAATTCCTCGTCAATGATACTATTCAAGAATCGTTTTACCTTAACATCACCTAAACCGCCTTTTGTATAATGAGCTTTCAATTCATCTAAACTTGCATATTCAGGCAAATATTTTTCAAAATGTTCCGGGCGTGAGAAGGCATCAAGATAAGTAAATACCGTATTACCCTCCAAGTGACCGGGATCAGAAACTTTAAGGTGGGTTGGATCAGTGTACATACTCATAACTTTCTTCTGAACATCTTCTTTAGTATCAGAAAGATAAATACAATTTCCTAAAGATTTGCTCATTTTTGCTTTACCATCAATACCTGGAAGTCGCATACAAACAGCATTATCAGGTAATAGAACTTTTGGTTCTACAAGTACGTCTTCACCATAAATATGGTTAAATCTTCTAACAATTTCACGAGTTTGCTCAATCATTGGACATTGATCTTCTCCTACAGGAACAGTATCAGCTCTAAAAGCTGTTATATCAGCTGCTTGGCTAATCGGGTAACACAAGAACCCAACAGGAATACTTGATTTAAAATCTCTCATTTGAATTTCAGACTTAACAGTAGGATTTAATTGTAATCTTGCCAATGTAACAAGATTCATATAATAAAATGTTAGTTCTGTAAGTTCTACAATTTGAGATTGAATAAACATTGTTGATATTTTAGGATCTAAACCAACAGAAAGATAATCTAGTGCAACTTCCAAAATATTTTGTCTCACTTTTTCAGGATTATCGAAATTATCAGTTAAAGCTTGAGCATCAGCAATCATTATAAAAATATTTTTATAATCACCTGAATTTTGTAATTCAACACGTCTTTTTAATGAACCGACATAATGTCCTAAATGTAATTTACCTGTAGGTCTGTCACCTGTCAAAATTGTTTTTGTCATAAATTTCTCCCTGTAATTATTTAATCACAAAAAGGAGGTTAAATAAACTATCTTGTTTAGACTCATTAGGTTAAACAGTTCCTTTTACTTCTGCATTTTTAATAATCATTTGGAAGAATGTTACCATTGCTTGATCTTTGTTTTGCAATGCCCATTTAAGAATCGGTTTTAAAGTTTTCCAAGCTTCTTTAGGATCTGTTTTGAAAGCTTTTATTAGTGCAATACCTAAATCTTTTATATTTGCAATCTTTTCATTACCAGTGTTGCCACAAATAGCACGAATACCTCTGGCGGTTTCAACTCTTTGTAGTGTTGCTTTCATAAGATTTGAATTGCTTGAATTAGGAATAATATTTAACTCCTTCATTATTTGGTTAATTGTATTTTGCGTATACTGAGTATTTTTAAGATTAACATCTGCTTTATACAATCTTTCATCAAGCAATTTTGCAAACCGTTCTGTTATCTGTGCTTTATTAGTTCCACGAGGGAGAATTGCTCCATCAAGCATTGATTCTGCAATTCCTCTTGAGTTTCCTATCATCATATTTAATGATAATCCGACATCTTGAAGTGTTTCTTTTGTATTTCTTGTAATGACATTTCCTGTATCAATATATATAATTTCTGGTTTACCTGTTGCGGCATTGAAATCAACGAATATATTACCTGCATGAGGGTCTGCGTGAATAGTTCTTTGTCCGCTGCGGTTCACAAACATGGCTTGTTCATTTTGAGCACTTTGATAAATTAGTTCAAGTTCTTTCATCCATTCATCAGGATTTTTAAGAGCT
>JAMPEO010000013.1 GCA_023665105.1 Candidatus Gastranaerophilales bacterium
ACAACGTGAGTTTAGTAATTCGGGTGAGGTGATAGTGTGTATGGTGCAATTTTTTGCACCAAAAATTCTAACATATCATCAATAGAAAGTAAGTCTGTTTCACCAAGCCAATAAGAGAACTAATCAATAAAAAACTCCGATTTCATTACAAAACCGGAGTTCAATTTTATTTGAAAATCAAAAACTATTTACCGTTAACAGTAGTTTTGAATTTTTTACCAGCTGAGAATACAGGAACTGTTTTAGCTGGGATAGAAATTTCTTTACCAGTTTGAGGGTTTCTACCAGTTCTAGCAGCTCTCTTACGAGATTCGAAAGTACCGAAACCTACTAAAGTAACTTTTTTACCTTTAGCAACTGTTTTTTGGATAGTATCAACTAAAGCGTTTAAAACTTCACCAGCATCTTTTTGAGTAACTTTAGCTTTTTTTGAAATTTCTTGTACTAATTCTTCTTTGTTCATTATAAAACTCCTTTCTTAAGTATTACATCAATTATTATATGAGATACATATAATTTTTCAACAATTATATTTTATTTTATAAAAATTGTCAAAAGCTAGCTATATTGTAGGTTTTAAAGTTTACATAAATTTATAAATTGGATTTTGAGCATGATTACCATGCTCCATAAACCCGCTTGTCATGGGAAATCATGGCTTTTTACCTGTTTTTTTGTAAAATATATCATTGTTTAAGGTATAATAGTACATATAGTGTAGATATTTTATTAAGGATATGTAATATGAAATTAAGTAAAACTACAGCACAAAATTCTTTTGAATATAGCTGGTTATTATCAAGAATTTATCCATATATAAAACCATATTTGTTTAGAATAATTTTAGGGTTTTTGGTAGCAATTCCTTTAGGCTTGCTTGATGGTGTGACAGCGTTCGCTCTTAAACCGTTTATGGATTATGTAGTTGGACAAAAGGATTGGATTTTCCATGTGTGCGGAAATGAATATTCTGTATCATATATGGCACTTGCTGCTGCTATACCGTTTGGGGTTGTATTGTTTGCAGCATTTCAAGGTGTCATGAGATATCTTAATGATTATATTTCTGCTTGGACAAGCCAAAAGATTACTAATGACGTTAAGATTGATTTATTCCATAAGCTTGTTTATATGAATCCGCAATTCTATGATGAAAATCCATCAGGTATTGTAATTTCAAGATATATGAATGACCCGCAGACTGCATCTAGCGGAATTGTAGAAAAGATAAAAGTTTTTACAACCAGTCTTTTTGGTGCTGCAGGGCTTATTACTGTTATGCTATATAGCTCTTGGAAACTTGCTATTATCGGGGTCGTAGTTCTTTGCGTGGCATTCGTTCCTGTTGCATTAATTAGAAAAAGAATTAAGTCCGCATCTAATCAAAATATGGTTATCAGTGGTAATTTAACTACAGATATTAACGAAACTTATAGCGGTAACAAAGTAATTGCTGCATATCAGCTTCAAGAACGACAAGAAAAATCTTTCAATAATCAAATTCATGAAAGTTTTAAAGTAAATATGTCGCTTACAAAGCGTTCTGCGTGGATGAGCCCTTTGATGTACACTATTGCGTCTGTTGGGATTGCAACCGTACTTGGATATGGAACACATCTTATTACATCAGGTCAGATGACTGCAGGTTCTTTTGCATCTTTTGTAACTTCATTATTACTACTTTACAAACCTGTTAAAACACTTGGTAATACATTGACTAGTATTCAAACTATTTTTGTTGCGATGGGTCGTGTTTTTGAGTTGTTTGATTTGAATTCTGATATTTTAGAAACAGAGAATCCTAAAACACTTGAAGAATTTAATTCTAATATTACTTTTGAAAACGTAGATTTCGAATATGTAGAGAATCAACCTGTGTTGAATAATATTACTTTAACAGTTAATAAGAACGAAACTATTGCGGTTGTCGGAAATTCCGGAGGTGGTAAATCAACATTAGTAAATCTTATTCCAAGATTTTATAATATTAAAAATGGTGCTATAAAAATTGACGGTATAGATATTAGAGATTTTTCAATAGATTCATTGCGAAATAATATATCAATGGTCTTTCAAGATAATTTCTTGTTCACCGGAACAATAAGAGAGAATATTATGATGGGTAATCCTCAAGCTAGTGAAGAAGAACTTTCTCAGGCGATTGAATCAGCACACTTACAAGAGGTGATTGCAGAGTTACCTGATGGTTTGGATACGTTCTTGGGTGAACGTGGTACGACATTATCAGGAGGTCAAAGGCAGCGTGTGGCAATAGCTAGAGCAATGATTAAGCAAGCACCTATTGTTATACTTGATGAAGCTACGAGTGCTTTAGACAACAAATCAGAAGCAGTTGTTCAAAAAGCGTTGGACAATCTTATTCAAAACAAAACAGTATTTGTAATTGCACATAGGTTATCTACTATTCAAAATGCACATAGAATTGCTGTTATCAATGAAGGTCGTCTTGTTGAACTTGGAACGCACGATGAACTTATGCAAATAGATGGCGGACAATATAAAATGTTATACGAAATGCAGTTCAAACATCAGGAAGTTTGTTTGTAAATCTCATACTAAAGTATAAAATTTGTTATACCATAGTTTAAAATAGGGTTTCAAGATTATTGAAACCCTTTAAATCTGCTTGTAACATGCTGTTAGAAGGTTTATTGACTTTTTATAAAAAAACATTATAGAACATGGTAAAAACCATAATAATAAAAACGAAAGGATGAGCCTATGGGTATGGCAGCTTCGCAGGCAAGATATTTGGCTCTGTCTGCAAGAAAAACTAACGTAGAATATGAAGGACAACAGATTAACCAACAGCGTTTGGTACTTTCAAATCAATCTGCAGATTTGTTTAATCAGATGTTGACAATGTCTGTTCCTATTTGTCCTGATAGTAATGATTTTACTAAGCTTCAATATTCTTGGAATGATGGTATAAATACATCTGTGTTAGAAAGTTATTACCAATTGGGTACTCCTGATGAAGAATTTAACTATGTTGTAACAAGTTATCATTTTGAGGATGTTTATACCGGTCAAAGAAAATATATGAATGATCCTCAAATTCAGGCAACAAAAACAAATAATTTCTCTGATAAAAAGGATATTAACTTTACTGTAAATAATATTTCTTATGATAAGAAAAATGATGTGTATACAATGAAGTTAGTTAATCCTTTAGGACAAGAAATTTCTTCTGTTTATAGAAAATCCTCTCAAGATTCTAATAGAGATGTTGTTGAACAACTTGATTTTATGTTTGGTAGAACTACAGAAGATGATCCTAATTTATTCGAATATACAGCTGGTCCACCGGAACAAATTACTTATAAAAAAGCAGGTGGTGATGTTCAATATAAAGCTGTTAATACAGAAGATGCTACTGCGTTGGCTAATTTGAGAAAAAGTTATGGTGCATTGTATGACAAGACTAAGCAGTATTTTGTAAGTGCAGATGGCAGCACGTATATTTGTAAAGATGATATTGATGTTGCGACTGAATCATTAGTTGGTAAGGCTGTTATAAGGAATAAAGATACTGATGCATATTATACTGATGGTAAAAATTATATCTCATCAACAGATATAAGTAATATTAAACCAGGTAATACAATGAAGGTATCAACAGCAACTAATAGTCCGGTATTTAGTAATTACAAGGCTATTGGTAATTGTGAATTAACACAGGTTGATATTGATATGTATAAAGAAGATGCAACCATGTCTACAGAATTGGATCAAATTCTTAAGGATTTGTCCGGTGATAAGGGTGATGCAATTTCTTATGAACGTATTAAAAACTGTTTTGATCCTGATACAGGTGATTATATTGGTGGATTATATTGCTTTACTATGAATGGTAAGCGATATTTCACAACAACAGAAGATTTAGACCAAAGTCTATTGAGTGCTTATGAGCACGATGCAACTGCTGATAACGGTATTGATAGCCAGCATTCAAAATTATCATACTATAATGCTGTTTATATAAATACAAAGGTTACTGAAATTAAAAAAGCATTATTAGAAACTGATGGTGCTGGACGTTTCAAAACTGTTAAGTTTGAAGACGATTCTGTTGTATATGATTTGTCTGTTGAAACTATTACAGATGATACAGCATATAATGATGCAATGAATAAGTATTATTATGAGCAGGATTTATATGATAAGCGTATTTCTGATATCAATGCTAAAACAGAAATTCTTCAGGCTCAAGATAGACAACTTCAATTACAACTTGAACAGCTAAATACAGAACAAAGTGCATTGCAGACTGAAATGGAAGCTTGTCAAAAAGTTGTTAGTAAGAATATTGAAAACAGCTTTAAGACATTTAGTGGTTAATAAATACGTTAAGTATTTTGTAATAAGGAGAGACCCGAAACAATTTGTTTCGGGTCTCTATATATCCTGTTTTGAACGATATTGTATTATAAAGCAGCTTTTATTAGTTCAGAAACTTTTTCAACTGCTAAATCAGGTGTTAATTCTTCTTTTTCGCCGTTTTCTCTTGTTACAAGTTCAACTTTTCCATCTTGAATAGTTTTGCCGACTGTTATTCTGAAAGGGAAACCGATTAAATCTGCATCTTTGAATTTAACACCAGGTCTTTCGTTTCTGTCATCAATGACTACTTCAAAGCCTGCTTCTGATAATTTGTTGTAGATGTCTTCAGCAACAGACATTTGTGTTTCGTCTTTTGTACTTACAGGTACAACAACAACTTGATACGGAGCAATAGCTACAGGCCATTTTATTCCGTGTTCATCATAGTGTGCTTCTACTGCGGCAGCAGCTGTTCTTGTTATACCAATACCATAACAACCCATTATATATGGTTTTGCTTTCCCGTCTTGGTCTAAGTAAACTGCGTTCATTGGTTTTGAATATTTTGTACCTAATTGGAATATGTTACCTACTTCAATACCTTTGGTAACTTTTAATGGTTTTCCGCATTCCGGACAAAGTTCACCGGCTTGAGCAAGTCTTATATCTTCAAATTTGTCAATTCTGATATCTTCTAAGTTTGCACCTACAAGGTGTTTATCATTTTCGTTGATGCCAACAACAAAGTTTTTAAGTTCTTTTATTGTTTCATCAGCAATGATTGTTACATCATTTATACCTTTTGGTCCAATGAAACCGGCTCTGGCAGAGAAACCGTTATTTGACATCAATTCTTCTATTTCTTCGTTTGTTGCAATTCTGATATCGATTGCTTCTATTGAGTTCATAAGTTTAGTTTCTTCTACTTGTTTATCACCTCTTATAAGAGCAAGTACAGGTTTTTTATCTGCAATGTATACAAGACATTTACAGATAATACTTGATGGAATGTTCAAAAATTCACTCAATTCTTCAATACTTTTTGTGTTTGGTGTATCAACAACTTTCTTTTCTGTTAATCCGGCTTCTTTTCCATCAACAACTGCTTGTGGTAATTTTGATATAGCGTGGTTAGAATTTGCAGAATAATCGCATTCACAATAGAAAACATCGTTTTCACCTGCGTCAGTATCTGTGATTACCATAAATTCGTGACTTACGCTTCCACCGATAGCACCGCTGTCTGATTGAACCATTTTTGTTGGTAATCCACATCTGTTAAAGATATTTTTGTATGCTTGTGCCATATTTTCATATTCTTTGTCTAGTTCTTCTTGAGATGTACCAAAACTATATGCATCTTTCATTATAAATTCACGACCTCTGAGTAAACCAAAGCGTGGTCTAACTTCATCTCGGAATTTAGATTGGATTTGATAAAGATTTACAGGGAGTTGTTTATATGATTTTAGTCCGTCACGTGCAATCGCTGTAATAATTTCTTCGTGTGTTGGTCCAAGACACATTTCTCTGTCGTGTCTGTCACGCAATCTCATAAGTTCACGACCGTAAACTTCCCATCTGCCTGATTCTTCCCATAATTCTTTAGGTTGAACAAATGGCATTAGAAGTTCTTGTGCACCTGCTTTGTCCATTTCTTCTCTTGTTATATTTTCAACTTTTTTTAAAACTCTCCACATTAACGGTAAATAATTGTATACACCACTGGTTAGTTTTCTTATAAATCCTGCTTTCACTAATAGTTTATGAGATATAACCTCTGCATCAGATGGAAATTCTCTTAGTGTTTGGACAAAAAGCTTTGACATTCTCATATTATTAAATCCCCTTATTCTTTAATTATTCCATTATTTTAGCATAAACATAAAATTTGTATCTACCACAATACCGTAAGATTCTTCAACTGTGTGGTCGGATAGTTTTATATAGACCATTTGGTCTATATGGAATTTAAACCATATTATTGATGTCTTTATTTCAAAAAAAGGATATCCTATATATTGGAGAGAGGGAAATAATGAAAAAATGGTTGCCGATATTTATATCGGTTGTTATTATAACTATAAATGTATTAGCAGCAGATGCTTCTGAGAATGTTCTTAGAGGGGTTAATGTTAAGAGTACTCCTAATGCCTATACTATTGAATTAACATCAACTAATCCTGCTCGTATGACAAAAAATATTGTATCTACTAATAGAATTATTATAAATTTAAAAGATGTTAAAATATCTAGTAATCTTTCAACAAGATTTGATGGAAATGCAGTAGTGGATAATATTATTGTTGAACCAAACGGACTTGGTAATGCAAATATTTTGATACAAGGTGATAATATTGCGTATTCAAATGTTGAATTTAAAGCTCCGTCAACTGTAGAAACTGTTGAAGATTCTGTGACAACATCTTTTGCTTCTTTGTTTAGTCTTTTAACAGGAAGTAAGGGAACAAATCGTGCAATACAATTTGCAACTCTTTTAATATTTGGTGTGATTTTGATAGGTGAGATAAAGTTTATCAAATCTAAGTATGATGAACTAAATGAAGAAAAACGACTTATGCAAAAAGATATTGATTATACTGTAGATTTCAAGGAATATACCTCCGGTTATGGTAATGCTGGTATTAAGAAACCATATACAACTCCTGTTTATGGATCTGCTCGCAAAACATCAAATATCAGAGCAAATTATTTACAACGTATGAGAACTTCAGAAACTGCAACCTTAAATATGCTTATGCATAGTGAGAATCAAGAAAATCAAATTATTGATAAAATTGTAAATAATAAACCTGTTTTTGGCAGTTTATCTAATATAAGTATAAAAGATGCCTTAAAACCGGATAGTACAATAATGTCAATGCCAGTTTCTAATCCTATGGATAATGCTAAATTAAAAGATAGTATGCGACATTTAGAAGCGATGTCAAAGCTGTATAGGCAAGAAGCTAATATGTCTGATGCGGATAAGGAATTAAAAACAAGATTAAACGAATTATATTAAAAATTACACACACATAAATATAAATCTATTTATCACTAAACTAATACAGAACTGCATTTTGCGGTTCTTTCTTTTTTATTTTTATTTTGAAAAATATCCACTAAATTGTATATTGAC
Organism: Candidatus Gastranaerophilales bacterium; assembly: GCA_023665105.1. Taxonomy (GTDB): domain Bacteria; phylum Cyanobacteriota; class Vampirovibrionia; order Gastranaerophilales; family Gastranaerophilaceae; genus UBA2883. Next base: position 7,487 of record JAMPEO010000013.1, read on the forward strand.
AAATACATGTTAATGCTCTAAATTGTAATAGTTATGTTTAATATGTTTAAGAAAAAATCAAATATAGAACAAGAAATTGCACAGATATTGTTTAATAATTCAATGGTGATTTCAACGGCAGAATCTTGTACTGGCGGGCTTTTGAGTTCTCGCTTAACTGATGTTTCAGGTAGTTCTTTATATACAAAGCTAAATTTTGTTACATATTCTAATGACGTAAAACAAAGTTTGCTTGGTGTATCTGCTCAAACCCTTGAAACATTCGGTGCTGTAAGTAAGGAATGTGCTGCTGAAATGGCTGTTGGTTTACATTCAAGAACAAATGCTGATGTTGTTGTTTGTACAACAGGAATTGCAGGACCAACCGGCGGAACTCCAACAAAACCAGTCGGACTGATGTATGTTGCAATAAAATCAAAATATAAAGCAGTAGTTCAAGAATTTAGACTAAATCCTAAACTAAAGCGTTCAAAAATGAAATATCAATTTACGCAATGTGCACTAGAGATGTTATTAGATTTCCTTTCTGATATTAGTGGCTAGTGCTCGCATTTGCCATTGATGTGAATTTCTCTAACAAATCAGGACATCTGTCAATTAGCAGTTGTGCCAGTTCTTTGGTATCTATTTGTGTTGCTACAATAGAGAATAAATCATCAGGTAATTGTTTTGTCATTATTTGTAATGATTCAGGATTTAAGGCAATCATTGATTTAACCATATCAGGTTTTTGAAGTTGCCCAACCATGTTAATGTATGCTTCATTGTTGAATTGTAATAATACTTCGGAATCTTCGTTTGCCATCTGAAGTATGATTGTCTGCTGTACTTCAGGATCCATTGATGCCATAATTTCTTTGTATTGCTTATCCGGTAATGCAGTAATTTGTCCAAGAAGCTGTGCTGCACTTGATTGGTTTGCCGGTTCACCTGTAATACTTTCTGCCATTTGAACAAGCATTTCAGGATCCATATTCTTTAATTGTTGTGTGACAGAGTCTTTACGTACGTCAGAGCTCATGAAGAATTGTTCCAACTGATCTTCAGGCATCATTTTTATAATTTGTGCTAACGGAAATGCTTCCATTGCCATATTTGCAGTTTCTGCTGTTGATACTTTTGATAACATTTCTTCAAGTTTATCTTGTGTAAAGAAGTTCATGCCGACAACAAGGTCTTCTGATTCTAATAGTTCTAGAACCTTTTCTTTTTGTTCGCCTGACATTTGGCTGATAATATTGTATTTGTTTGTAGGATTATCTAACTGAAAAGTTTCAATTAGTTCATCGACATTACCAAAAAGTTTTCTACCGTAGTCTTTTGCGACGGTGTTTCCGCTTTCGGCTTCTGCTTCGATGATATCATCTATTGACATATCTGCGTAATCACGCATTCTTGATGTACTGATATTCAGTTTTGTTTGCAAATGATACTGATCCGTGTTCAACGAAATAGTCATAGATATCTCCTGTTTTATATACTATATATATAATAAGTAAATAAACTGCAAAAAATTGCCTTTTTTATTAAGTTATTTTAACATTTTTTAGGCAAATATACCAGTACTTATATTTAGCAACAGAAATTCATAACGTTAGGCAGCGGACGATGTAACCCTTTTATTATAGGATGAAGTCTGGAATCAAATGTTACGTGGTCGTTATCAACAGAAATCCATTCTCCGTTTGAAATCCCTTCTTGAAGTTCTTCGCTATTTACAGAAGCTTTATGTACATCTTCAAGCAGGAAGTAATTATTATTTCCTACAGTATCATTGAATGTTAAGCCAAGTCTTCTGAAATCTCCCAGTTTATTATTAACTTCGCTTAGACTTTTATTAGCACTCTGCGGTACAGGGCAATGTTCAACAAAAGAATATATTGAAACATTGTTGATGTGGTCGTAAAAATGTAGTGGTGCAGAATTTTTACTTCTGTTTGTTGTTAAGAATGTGTCAATCAGTGCTAGTGTCCCTAAACCAAATGGTTTGTTTAGACCTCTGTTTTTTTCTTCTCCCATTTTTATGACAAATTGTTTTCCTTCCGGAACTTTAACACAAAAAACATTTTTATCTGATTTTCCTTCTGTGAAGCTATGGAACTGATAGGTTCGGTTTCCTATTGTTAAATCAGGTATGTTTTGTTGGATTTTATAACCACTTTGCATATTTGGACGTAGATGTTCAATTATTTGTTGATATGTATTATCGCTTTTTGGAAACTCGCTTGGGATTTTACCTATTTTGAAATGATTGTTACCTTTTAGTCGTTCGTATTTTCCCATCAGAGCTTCTTCAGCCCAGTCAGGTCTGATTCTTAAAATTTCATTCATTGTATGTGCATTATCAAAACGTGATGTAATATATCGTTGATATGCTTGCGTGTATGGGCAGTTTGGCATAAATGTCAAAAGATTTTTAGAATCCCTGCCAACCTTTTCTGTTAATCTATCTGTTATGTTTGTTAATTCTTTGCCGGAGCGGACAATGCTGTCTATAAATTGATAGCTTCTGTCTTCAGCTGTTAATATTGCTGTAAGAAACCCATCCATAGTTTTGGGGTCTTCTTTTATTTTTAAGAAAGCATTTATAGCTTTTTCTCCGTCGTGGTTTATGAACCAGTTATATTCGTCATATAACTGGTTAATTCCACGTCCCGTGAAATTAAAACCTTTAGAAGCTAGTTGATTAGCTCGTACCGGTTTGTTTTGAGGCATAATAGTCATATTATTCACACTGCTTATATTTGTGTTTTTATTATTTTTTGTGTGAATATTTGCTTGATTTATTTGATTTGTTGCTAATATGTTCATTTTTGCCCTTTACAGGCATGAACAAGCATGAAAAATTTATTTGTTATTAAGGGATTTATAGTGTTACAAATTGTAATATTTATTCTTTTACTCCGCCTTTCATCATATCGTTGATGATAAGATTTTTACCTAATAAGAAAATTAGAACAGCAGGTATTGTACATATCAATGAACAAGCTAATAAATCTCCCCATATAATTATTTCTCTATAACTTCCTTTAAAGACAGCAAGACCAAGCGGAAGTGTTCGCATTGATTCAGAGTTGGTAATGATTAACGGCCAGATAAAACTGTTCCAGCTTGTTATAAAAGTGAATATTCCTAGTGTAGCTATTGCCGGTAGTGCTAATGGACATACAATTTTAAAAAACATTTGGAATTTGTTGCATCCGTCAATAGTTGAAGCATCTTCTAACTCTTTAGGAAAAGATAAGAAATGCTGTCGCATCATAAATACGCCAAAGCCGCCAAATATTCCGGGTAATATCAATGCAGGATATGTATCTACAAGATGAAGCTCTCTCATAAGAAAGAATAAAGGAATTATATTTACTTGCGGTGGTATAAACATTGTAATTAGAATTATAAAAAATAAAATATTTCTATATTTAAACGTTATTCTTGCAAATGCATAACCTGCAAGTGTTGAAATTAGTATTTGTCCAATAGTTGTAAATATTGACACGATTAGACTGTTAAGAAAATACCTGAATACAGGAATGGTGTCTGTCACATATTTATAATTGTTTAGAGTTAAATGTTGTATAACACCGTTTAAATTAGTGAATGAAATTTGATTTTCTGTTGAAAACGATATTAGAATCATTACAAGAAAAGGTGCCAGCATACTCATTGCTGTCAGAATTAGTATTGTATACATAAGATATTTTTTCAGCATATCAATGATTTTATCACAATTCTAATCTGTATGCTTGATATCAAAATAAAAAATATTATATATAATATTAGTATGCGAAAGTTGTTATTGTTAATCTTAAGTATATTTTTTATAGTCAGTGCTGTATGTGCAGAGTACCATTTAAGCCGTGATTATGATGGTATCGAGATGCCTGCAGGAAGTTTTATTCCTGTCATTGCTTTACAAGATTTTTCAAGTGCTTATAGTGATGATACAAATATGCTTAAATTTGTATGCAATAATGATGTATTTGAGTTTGAAACTAAAATTATACCTAAAGGTACAATGTTTTATGGATTTATTGAAAAAAAGAATGAGCCTGTAATTGGTACTCATGCATCTATGGTTGTAAGAATTACTAAGATGGTATATGCAGATGGTTTTACAATCCCATTGAGAGCATATATTCATACAACTAATGGTAATAAAATAGGTGGTCAACTTACGGAGCCTGAGGTTTATGACAGAATGCCTCATTATCAGGAGAAGATTGCTAGACATTTTGTTGGTGTTGCACAGTGGGTTCCGGGTGCTACTCGAAAGATGGGGGAACACGTTACTATAGCAGCAGGTGCACAGCTTATTGTTGTACTTATAGAACCTGCATATATTACACATACCTTAACAGATTGACATAATTAAGATTGATAATAAAATATTATTATAGGTACTATAAAATTTTTAAGTTTGAGTAAACTAAATACTGATTAATGAGAGGGGGAATAATGAACAAAAAGATTAGTGTATTACTTTTGGCTTCATTTGTAACCATGAATGTGAGTATTGCTGCTCCAAATTATTCATACAATAACGGAGCTCAGGTTCCACAATATCAACAAAATTATTATAATGGTGGATATCAAACCCCTAATAATCAGACTTTGAAAGGACGAATTGTCACCGTGCCGGCTGGACAAAATATTCCGGCTGTTTCAACAACGTCTATAAGTTCTCAAAATGCAAGTGTAGGACAATCTTATACTGTAGCTCTTGCATCTGATTTCTACTTTAATGGTATGCTTGTTGCACCTGCAGGTAGTTCTGTTGTTGGTAATGTAATTGAAGTTAACCGTGCTAAACGTGGTAGTATGAACGGTAAATTATGTATAAGATTTAATCAAATTGTAACACCATACGGATTACAAATTCCGATATCTGCTGTTATCAAGACATCAGATAATTCAGGAGTTCTCGTTGGTGGAACAAAAATGGATGTAGCAAAAGAATACGGCAAAGATATGGTTGGCGGTGCTGCTGTAGGTGCTTTGTCTGGTGTTGTATTTGGTGCATTGGCTGGTGGTAGTGTTGGCAAAGGTGCTGCACTTGGTACTGCTGTTGGTGTTGGCGGCGGTGCTGTTAAATCAGCGTTTGATAAGGGTAATGATATTGATATCCCGGCAGGTTCATCTTTTGATATCATTCTTACTCAACCTATTACTGTTACACCAACATCTTCAGATTATGAATAATCTGTAGTCGATTGAATTAAGATATTTGGAGGATAATTTTAGGTTATGTTTGATTTAAAATTTCCGAAGAAAAGAAAGAAAAATGAGCATATTAAGAAATAAATACGAAATAATAGACGAAGAGGGAAATAAGGGTTATACAATTCCTGCTGTTGTAAAATATGATGATGAGAGTGTTCCATTTAAAAAAGCGGTTACTATATCAACAATTTTGCATCCGGGTTCAGTAGCTCTTGTTTGGTTATTTGTACTTATCTTAGCATATTTGGGAATTCATTTGGATTTGTTTAAAAAACCTGAAATGAAACCAAAAGATATTGAGTTTGTTCTTGTTGATACTCCTGCACCACCAAAAGATCCAAACACAAAAAATCGTGCAGAAATGAATTCTAGAACAGGTGGTGTTAGAGATAAAAAAAGACCTGTTGTACTACCTACAGGGCAAGCTTCAAGACCATCAAAGTCGTCAGCTTCTTCAAGCTTACAAAAGATGGTTCAGCAGCAACAAAAACAAATTATAAAAGAGCAAATACAACAAAAAAAAGCAGTGCAACAAAAAGCTGTTGAACATAAGAGTTCGGCTCCGACACAGTCTACGCAAAACAGACCATCTCCAAAGCCTCCTGTAGCACGTCCTACAGCAGCTCCGTCAGCGAGACCTGTGTCAGCTCCTAAAACTGTTGCTCCTCGACAAACAACACCATTTGCAGTACCTGTTCCATCAGGTGCACCAAAAGGTAACTATTTATCTACAGGTCCTGTTGGCGGCACAGGTGCTAAGACGGGTTCTTACTCAGGTGGAGCTTCATCAGGTGCAGGTACAGCGAAACATTATGCACCTACACCATCTTTATCTACATATAAAGGAACCGGTGGTAACGGTACGGGTGCTTCAAAAGGAAGTGGTGCCAGCAGAGGTACCGGCGGTTATGTAGGTAATCCTGGCGGCGGTGGTGGACGTCCTGGTATTGATGCAATAAAAGAACCGGATTTCGGACCTTATATGAGAGAACTTCAAAGAAGAATTAAATTAAATTGGACTCCGCCAAAAGGTAATGAAAGTAAACAAGTAGTACTTTTATTTAAAATTGCCAAAAATGGTCAATTAATATCTTGCAGAGTCTTTAAATCATCAGGTTTCCCTGCCGCAGACCAAGCAGCATTGAATGCTGTCAAATTAACTGCACCATTCAGACCGTTACCGGCTGATTACAAGGGTAACAATATCGATATTCAATTTACGTTTGACTATCGTGTATTTGGCGGTTCGGCTAAATTCTAAAATAGAGCAATATAAAACAGAAAGAGGATAAAATTATGGAACTATTATTACATTCGATTCAAATGGACTGGCCGGTACTATTACCAATTTTGGTATGTTCAATATTGGTTTTAGCTGCTGTTATAAACAGATTATCTTTTTATAATAAGAATAAAAGAGATGTTGTTTTGTTTATTCCAAAATTACAAAAGGAATTGGCTAAAGACAATCTTGTTGGTGCTCAGAATCTGGCTATCCAATGCGGTGGTGTAATTGGTGAAGTAACAGAAGAAGCTGTAAGAATCTTTAATGAACAAAGAAAAGGTTTTTCTCGTTCATTTGATATTGCAGCAAGTTTAGCAACAAGAAAATTAGAAAATCATTTAACAATTCTTGGTACAATCGGTGGTGTTGCTCCTTTCTTAGGTTTGTTCGGTACTGTCGTAAGAATCCTTTATACATTCCAAGATTTAGCAACTCAAGGTAACCAATCTGCAGCTGTTGCAATGGGTATTGGTTCTGCTTTGATTGCTACTGCATTTGGTTTGGGTGTTGCGATTATTGCTGTTATTGCTTATAACACATTCCAATCTACTGTTAAAAGATATGAAGATGATTTTCAGTTAATCAAATTATTGTTCTTAAGTTTTGTTGATTCTGACGAAGAGGCAGGAAGCACAAAATCTTCAAGCATAGCTTTATAATAAGGATTATAAATAAAAATGGCTATTAAATCAGGTAAAAACGCTTTATTTACAGAAATAAATATTACACCATTAACAGATATCTTTTTGGTATTGTTAATTATCATGATGGTTGTTGCACCTACGTTTCAATCTATTGATAACAATGTAACAATTCCGGAAATCAACAATGGTACTTCTATTGAAGAACGTAATGCTACGGTGTCTGTTTCCAGAGAAGGTAGAGTGTATCTGAATGATAAGTTAGTTAATATTGCTAACTTGGCTGTTGAACTTGAAAAAATTAAGCCAACCGTACAAAAACAAGAAGTTGTAGTGCGTGCAGATGAAAAGGTTAAAAGCTCTGTAATCATGGATATTATGGATGCTGCTCAAGAAGCACAATATAAAAAAATGGTTGTTGCTGGCGAACCTTTGGCAAAGAAAACACAAAAAATGCTTGAAGCAGAAAACCAAAAACTAATTCAAGCAGAAGATTCACTCAATTAAGGCAGGTTATAATGAGAGATAGTTTTAATGAGATAAATATTACACCTTTGACAGATATTTTCCTTGTATTGTTGATTATTATGATGGTAATTGCACCAATGATGGATCAACAAGGATTAAAACTTGTTGTGCCTCAGGCTGTCAAAGAACAAAGTACTAAAGAGTTTAAAACTATCAATTTCCAAATTACATCTGATGGTAGATATTATCTTGATAATGAAGAGATTTCTGTTGAAAATTTGGAAAATACTATATCCGCTAAAGTTCAAACTTGTCCGGATGGATTGCTAATTATGCCTGATGCTAATTCTGAACACGGTGCTGTTGTTAAGTTGATTGACGTTGCAAGAAGCGTTGGTGTTACTAGTGTTTCTGTTCAAGGTGGTTAATTAGTAAATAAGAGAATGTAATAAAATATCTGTTTATTTCATTATGTGTATGATGAGGAAACAGATATTTTTTTTAATTTTATATTTTTCATTATGTTTATGTACATATTCGTCACAGATGTATGAACAGAGTATTTCTATGGAAAATAATATTAGTGATTTTGTAACAAGCATTCCTATTGATAATTTATTTGTAGGAGAGTGTTTGAGCTGTAATGGTAAACAAATTTTACTGGAACTAAAAGATAAGTTTGGTGAGAACAATATATTTATTGAATGTTCAACGAATCGGAAATATTGTTATAATGCAAGTTGGGAATTGGCTGATATTTATGCGTACAATGTTGTGATTTTTCTTATAAAATCCGGAATGAATCCTCAAAAAATAACATATATTGGTTATGGAAGTATGTCTGTTGCAGACAAAGAACCTAACCGAATTGTTTTTAGCATATTAAAAGAGTAACAAACATAGTATATCCTAAGTATATACTATGTTTCAGACTGTTACAAAGTTAGATAAAAAAGGCAATTCTTAAAATAAAAAAATCTTTATATAAGTACGGGAATTAAAATTTAATAAAGTAAAATCGAGGATGAAGAAACAGTCTTGAATAGACTGGAAAATGAAATTCTTTTTATACTCTCTCTTAATATCCTCGTGTTTATTTAATGTTTGCTATGCACAAAATAGCAAACTTTTT